>NZ_PVUE01000011.1 GCF_003003235.1 Antricoccus suffuscus | reverse complement strand
CTTCTACACTCCCCGCGAGGTATTCACTAAACTCCTCAACCAGGACCTAGAAAACCAAGAACGTGTTGCGACCACCCCTTGAATTCACCGACGGATCGCCGGACATACGTGACGGATCGCCGGTGCGAGCGAGCGGGGGCGGTTACCTCTGGAAGGGCGTCTTATAGCTCGTCGCTTCCTTCGACTCCGACAATGGCTCAATCACGGTCAGCCCGCCCGGCGCGGCCGGATCGACCTTCTCGACCAATGATTCGCGGGTTGCCGGTTCCCCCGGGTTGGTGAAGTCGAGTTGTCCCGCGAGTCCCTTGGCATCGGCTTTGGCCTGACCGGCCGCCTTCAGGACACCGGCCCGAGTCAGGTCCTTCAGTTCGCACGCCTTCGTCAGGATGCCCTGCCACGCCAGACCGGAAATGTAACCGGCCTGCACGTAGTCGATCGGTGGATCGGTGTATTTCGCGTTATAAGTCTGGACAATCGCCTGGTTCGCGGGCGCGTCGCTTGAGAACGGCAGGTTGAACGCCATGTGGTAATAGTTGCCGAAGGAGTCCTTAGCCGGAGTGTCCACCAGACCTACATCAAAAGTTGGCGCACTACCGAGGATCGGCACGTTCATCGAGTCCGCGAGCGTCACCAGCGACCCGGTCTGCGCGGGCGTGCCTGAGATGACGATGGCGTTGACCTTCTCCTGCTTCATCTTCACCACGCTCGAAGACAAGTCGGTGTCTGCGCTCGTTATTTTCGACTCGACGATCTTCTGGTCGTGTTCCTTGGCGTAGTACTTGGAGCCGAGGAGCGCGTTCTGGCCGTATTCGGAGTCCAGGTAGATATGGCCGATCTTGTCGCCGTCCGCAAGCTTGCCGATCTTCTGCAGGTACGCCAGGCCGTTTACCGTCTCGATGTCGTACGTCGAGGCCGCCATGATGAAGTTGGGTACGTCGAGGCCGGTGGACGCGACGCCGCTCGGGATGCCGAGCATGTCGTTCTCGACCATCAACGGCTTCAATGCGGCGGCCGGCGGCGACCCGACAATCGTTACGTAGCCAAGGATTTTGGACTGCTGGTCCGAAAATAGAGTCTTTGCTTTGGCCGCATCGTAACCGTGGTCCACGACATTGATCTCGACCTTGCGACCGCAGATACCGCCTTCGGCGTTAACGGCATCGGCCCAGATCTGGTCGCCGTGGGTCAGCCCAAGTCCGCTGGCCTTAAAGACTCCGGACAGGTCGGCTTGAACGCCAAGTGTGATGGTGTCGTCGGTGACGCCGATGTCGCTCTTCACGCCCTTCGCGTCAGTCGACGTCTCGGTTTGCGAGCCGGACTTGGTCGTGCAGGCTGCGGTAATCACTATGAAGCTCAAAGTTGCGCCCAGCAATGCCTTACGACCACGAATCATCCTGCTACCTCACGGTTTGTCTCGACTTTGGGTTCGGATACACAATGGCATAAACGGATTCGGTCATCCCTAAGCGGTCTGTCCAGGTTCGTGAGTGGATCGTCTGTGGTACAAACCGGTAGTCAATACTGCGGTCGACAATGAGAGCTGACTGGCATGCTGCCTGCATTGAATCTGGAACTGCCCGACTACACGTTCAATGGCAAGGACGTCCCCTGGCTCCTCGCCTATCGCGCCGAGGTTTCCAGTGATCAGGTGTTCCTCACCTGGGTGCCGCGCGATGACGCCGAGCGGACCTGGACCTACGCGCAATTCTGGGACGACGTACGCAAAGTCGCGGCCGGCCTGTCTAAGCGCGGGATCGTCAAGGGCGACCGGCTGCTCGTGCATTGCGACAACTGCCCGGAAATGCTGATCACCTGGTATGCGTGTTCGGTCCTCGGCGCGATCGCGGTAACGACCAACACTCGCTGTGTCGGGGACGAACTGACCTATTTCGCCGAACACTCCGGCGCGGTCGCGGCCGTAACGATGCCGCACCTGTTCGATGAGCTCAAGGCCAACACCGCAGGCCTGTCCTGGTACGCCGTCATCGGCGAGGACTGGGACGAGTTGCTTCAGCACGACGAGATGGCGCAGCGTCGGCCCGCCGATGCGCTGCTACCGGCCGGGATTCAATACACGTCCGGTACGACGGCACGCCCGAAGGCCGTCATCCATACGCACGCCAACGTGCTCTGGGGTGCCCGGTCTGCCGCGGAGAACATGGCCATCAAGCCGTCGGATCGCTACCTGGTGAACATGCCGCTGTTTCACACGCATGCGCAAGGCTGGAATGTGTGGCCGATGCTCTGGGCCGGAGGCCGCGTCATACTGCAGCCGAAGTTCTCGGCGAGCGCGTTTTGGGACGTTTCCATGCGGCACGGCTGCACGCTGACGAGCCTGCAGCCATTCGGGCTGAAGGCGATCGCAAAGTATGAGATGCCGAAGCATCACTACCGCACGCTGTTCTTCGGTGCCCGGTCTCGCGACATCGAGAAGCTGTTCGGCGCGCAGATCTATTCTGCGTGGGGCATGACCGAGACGATCACCGGCGGCCTGCGCCGCGAGATGGCGATCGACATCCCAGACGGTGCAATCGGTACGCCGGCCCCCGGCTACCAGATTGCAGTCGTGGATCCGGTCACCGGCAAACACGTCGAAGCGCGCGAGATCGGCGATCTCTACGTACGCGGGACCCGCGGCGTACAGCTGACCGCGGGATACTTCAACAACAAGGAAGCGAATGAAAAGGCGTTCACCGAGGACGGCTGGTTCCAGACCGGTGATCAGGTGTGGTTCGACGAGGAGGGCTTCTACTACTTCGCGGATCGCGACAAGGACGTGCTGCGTGTCGGCGGTGAAAATGTCTCGGCGCGGCAGATCGAAGCGCTGCTGATCACCCAGCTCGGGCCGGTCGACCTGCATAGCGCCGCCGTGATCGCCTCACCCCACGACATGCTCTCTGAAGTACCCGTCGTATTCGTGAAGCTCAACGACGAGGCAAACGCCCGGCGGGACGAAATCGAGAAGAAGATTCACGCCATTTGTGCAAAGGATCTTGCCGACTTCAAACGTCCGCGCGCCGTCTACTTCATCGATGAGATGCCGACCGGGCTACTCGACAAGATTGACAAGAAGGCACTACGCCTCCGAGCCGCGCAGCTTGCTCCGGCCGAGGGTCTGCCATTGCCGTGAGTACGTCGTATCAGTAGCTTGCAGACATTCCCGCACGGACGTCCTGCTGGATGCCGTACTGGGGTATCGGGTAGCGCAATCCGTTGCGGGCCAGCGATTCGCATCCGTCGAGCATTCCCGGAAGGAACTTCGGCGGGATCGCGAGAAGCAGCTCATCTTCCATGACGCCGCCGTACCGGCGTTCGGCGAAACACGGGATGGAGAGCGACGGCTCACCGGTACGCAGCGCCTTGCCCCAGGAGTCCGCGCACGAAGACTCGCCGACGCAGCCCCATTCGAACTTCCGGTAGCCGGACCACTGCAGGCCGTTGACCATCAAGATCGTCTGCGCCGGCGTGGCGTAAATCAGCGCGATGTCAGGTGGATCGAGCCGGCCGGCCGCCAACGGCGACACCGCCATCGCGGAGTACTTCCCGAATGGCACGGTGTCCATGGCCGCTTGGTGGTCGGCGGAGTCCTCGATCGTCTCGAACCAGACTCCCGCCATTCGTTCTCCGGACAGCCATTCCTCGTCGCGGGGTGAGAGTCCAAGCACGGCTCCGCACTGAGGTCCGACGAGGTCGTCGTTGGTGATTCCGACGGTCCAACCCAGGCGTGCCGCCTGTGCGACCACTTGGTCTGTTGTGTGGATCGCCTTCGGGCGGCGGATCCGGGGAATCGCCTCCATCTCTTCGACCGTCTCAAACATCTTCATCCCGATGACCGTGGCGCGAATCCGCAGCAGTCGTAGGAGGCGGTCGGTGATGTCCGGCCAGTCATAGACGCCGGCTTTCGGCGCGGGTGGAATCGAGCCAGCGTTTAGCGTTACATCTACCATGTCGACCTCGGAACTCTCTCGCGTGGATGAGGTGATGTGAGCGTACCTGCTAGTTCTTAGTGAGCTGGCCGGAGAACAGACTTGGCGGTAGGCCGTCCGCGGCGGGCCTGATGCCGCTTTCCATGGCCCCGGCAAGCGCGTCGTACTTCCAGCGCTCGGTGCCGTGCAACTGACGGATCGGCTCCGGGTTGCTGTAGAGGCTGACCTCGTAACCGGAAGAGTGAATCGTCCGGCCGGTGAGCCAGTCCGAGCGTTCACTCGCGATATACAAGGCAACCGGCGCGATGTTGTCCGGTGAGCGGCGCGGATCTTCCTTTTGGTCGGTGCCCATGGCCCGTTTGTCGTCCGGCACGGTGTCGGTGAGCCGGGTCGACGCGCCCGGCGAGATGGCGTTGGCCGTCACGCCGTACTTCGACAAACCCTGCGCCAGCGAGTAGGTAAGGCCGACGATGCCCATCTTGGCTGCCGCGTAGTTGGGCTGGCCGGGTGAACCCTGCAGTCCGGAGACCGAGGTGAAGTTGATGATGCGGAAGTGCCCGTCAGGGTTGCGCTGCTGTCGCCAGTACGCCGCGGCCGGCCGGGCGGTGCTGTAGTGCCCGCGCAAATGAACCCGAATGACCGCATCCCAGTCATCCGGTTCCAAGTTGAAGATCATCCGGTCGCGCAGGATTCCGGCGGCGTTGACGACGATATCCAGCCGCCCGAACTTCTCGATCGCCGTCTCGACGAGGCGTTCACCGGTGTCCGTGTCGGCTATATCGCCGGCGTCCCAGATTGCCTCGCCGCCAGCAGCCTGCGCCTCCTTGGCGGCAATCTCCGCAGCAGAGTCGTCGCTGCCGGTGCCGTCGGGGTTGCCGCCGAGATCGTTGATGACGAGCTTCGCGCCCTCGGCAGCAAACAGCTTGCAGATCGATGCGCCAATCCCGTTCGCGCCGCCGGTGACGACCGCGACCTTCCCATCCAACACACCCATGTGAACACCCTTCATCGCGTGGTTTCCAGCTGTTGGACGACAGACGCCCTTTTCGGAGTTTGGCGATGAACCGTTAGTTTGTCAAACAAATCACGATGCGCTTGAGGCACGCACCGTTCTAGGAAGGCGCGCGCTCACATACCCAGCCCTCGGGCATCTGCCCGGAATCAAGAAAGGCCCGCAACTCGGTGCTGGCTTCAGCGGACAATATCCGATCGGCCTGTGGATAGATGATCGGCTCTTCCTTGGAATTGTGGCTTGCTAGTTTTGCTAAGAGTTCGCGGCAGAGGTCTTGTACGTCGGGCGTCTCGGGATCCGCATGCAGCGCAGACTCAAGCAGGTCCATGCTTTCCCAGAGTTCACCGTGCTCACGCAACATCACCATGATCGGCGGGATCATCCCCGCGTCGCGTATCGGCGGAAACAAGAACTGCTCCTCGAGGTATATGTGGCGACGTAGCCCAGCCATTGCGCGGATCAGCGGCTCAAGGTCGGCCTGGCGCTTGCCGCCCGACGCGGTGAATGCCTCGATGCCGCCGTCAATCTCCCGGTGCTCGCGCTCGAGCGCGGCGCCCAATGTCTCAGTGTCCATGTCTCCTCCTGTCAACCCTCACGCTATCTCCAACGACGGGCGGGCACCCGTGACAATTGAATCTCGGTGGTTGAGAGCAGCGAGGCACGAGCGGACCGGAAACCTCCCAACGTGAAAATGTCCGCAACTACAGTTGCGGACATTTTCTAGACGCCGGATTCGACTCGCTCCGCTTCCTCAATCAGCGAGAGCCGAGGCGGGGATGGCAGCTCCCGCAGGCGTAGTTGAGCGAGACTCGCTCCATTCCTGCGCGATACCACCGGCGACAAGTTGCTCGATCTCCTCTGCGGAGTAGCCGAGCTCGGCGAGCACCGGCCGAGTGTGGGCGCCGAACATCGGCATCGGGAACAACGTCGGTAGTTCCAGATCGTCAGACAGCACAGGGAACCGCTCAACGGGCAGCACTTCTTCGGTACCGGTCATCTTCGTCGTGTCGTACATCTGCCGGCTCTGCAGGGCCGAGTCGTCGAGCAGCTCGCCGACGCGAAGCATCCGGCCGGCCGGTACGCCAGCGACTTGAAGCTCGCGCGCGACGTCGTCAGGGCGCCGCTCTCGCACGTAGGCGGCCACCTGCGCGTCGAGGTCAGCATCGCTAGTCGCGCCGACGACCCGCTGCAGCGCGGCGAGCTGCTCGGGTGTCTGAGGGTCAACGATGCACCACTGGTCGTCCCCGTGCGCGGGCAGCACAACCTCGGACAGCAGATGAGGGGACGCATCGCCGGGCGGTAACACCGAGCCGGGAGCGACCGACTCGGTCGCGAGCAGGTCGCTCAACTGGACCAGCGCCACGTCGGACTGGGCGACGGTCGCGTGGCCACCGCGGCCACTGCGCAGCCGGTCCACCACGCAGGCCAGCGCCGCAATGGAGCACACGCGACCGGCCAGATGGTCCGGGAAGATCGTGATCCCGTCGGCGAAATAGCTGGAGTTGACGTCCTCGCGCCACAGCCATGTCTGCCCGGTCCCCGACCGCACCAGCGGTCCATAGCCCATCGCCGTACTCCACGGGCCGGTGTCCCCGAACGCGCAGCTTTCGACACACACTATCCGCGGGTTGACCTTGACCAGGTCGTCGTACGAGACGCCGAGGCGAGCGACCGTCCCCGGTTTGAAGTTGGAGATGACGACGTCGGCCCGTTTGGCTAGCTCGTAAAAAAGCTCGCGGCCTCGGTCGCTGCGCAAGTCGAGACCGATCGACTCCTTGCCGCGGTGCCCGCGAGCCATAGTGGGCCTGATCGTGCTGAAGTCACCACGGCGCATGCCGTCCGGGAACTGCGTGTTCTCGACCCGGATCACCCGCGCACCCTGCTCGGCGAAAACCTCACCGGCGACCGGACCGGCGACGATGGCGCCGAGGTCCAGCACGGTCAGACCGCTCAACGGATACGGCCCCGCTTCGGCAGATGCCGCCGGCCATGGTTGCGCGGCCGCACGGTCAGGATCAGTACTTGGCCGAGTACGCCGACCGTTGATGCGCGCCATGCCCTCAGCAGCGGTCACCGGGCGTCCATCGAGCTGGCCGAGATCGGTCACCGCTCCGGTCTCGCGATAGTGCTCCTCGACCAGCACATCACCGACGGTGAGCACCGCAGACGCTGGGATACGCCGTTCCCGGCATTCGCGCACCAGATCATGTTTGGTCATCGGTAGGTAGAACGCCTCGATCAGATGCGAGATCTCGCTCCAATGCTCCTGCCGGTCTGGGACACTGAGCAGGTCGTCGCGCTCGAGCTCCGGCGGATTGCCCATCCAGTCCAGCTGGGCCTGCCACTGCGACTTGGTCAAGTGGCAGACACGGACGTAGCCGTCGCTGACCTTGTAAATCGGGTAAAGATGCGCGGCAGCCGGCCGGTCGTACGCGTCCAGAATGTCCGGCGTACCGGAACCCACCATCCCGTAGCCCGGATCGAGGCATACCAGGCCGGCCTCGAAGATCGAGCACTCCAATACCGCACCGGGTCGACCCGAATGGCTCATCGACCGGTAGACCGCAGACAGGACGGACCAGACGATCTCTTGTGCGGCGCAGCCGGTGAAGATGTCCCCCGGTTGTAACAGCGGCCGCCGACCGGGCTCCCCAGAACGGGACAAGCTGCCGCTTAACGCCTTGTAGACCGCCTCGGAGCCCACCCAGTCCTTGCGTTCGCCGGTGAGCCCAAAGTCGGTCAGCACCGCGATCACCAACTGCGGGTACGCCGAGGAGATCGCCCTGACATCGGCATATCCGTAGGCGCGGGCGGCTTGTGGTGTTACGACTAGTACGTCGGCGTCCTGTAGGCGGTTCGCCAGTTCGCGGTGCGCGGCCTGGCCGTCTGCAACCGTCGTATATCGCTTGCCCCGCCCCTCGAGGAAGTCGCGGATCGGTCCCCGTGAGGGATTTTCACCGGCTTGTCGGAGCACGTCCACATCGGCGCCGAGGTCGGCGAACGACTTGCTGAGCGCCGGCAGAATCTCGTCGACCACGCTGACCAGTTGCAGCCCCGCCAGCGGCGCTGCGCTGGTCTCCACAATCTCGCTCATTTTCGAACCTCGCTAAACGGAACGTTTTTGGATCGGTCTTCTTCCTTGGGCAGACCGAGAATCCGCTCACTGATGATATTGCGCTGGATTTGGTCGGTGCCGCCGCCGATCGAGGTGAAGTAAGCGTCGAGGGTGAAGAAGTTCGCCACTTCTGCGTCGCCCGGCGGTTCGGTGCGCTCGTCCAGAAGCGCTGCGGCACCGACGATATCGCGTCGTACCCGACTGGTTGAGTGCAAGACCTGAGACATGGCGAGCTTCCCCATCGAGAGCGCCGCCGGGTCCGCGGCCCGCCCCTCCTCGGCGTAGCGGGCGGTGTTGAGACGCACCGCCGTCCGGGCGGCGTAGACATCCGCGAGGGCCGCAACGGTCGCCGCATCGTCCAGCTTGCCGTGCCGGCGCGCCAGCCCGATCAAGTCGTCGGCAGTGCCGACGAATGTGACACCCGAGGCGCGATACTTGCCGTTCGAGGCCCGCGAACCGACGCCACGCACGCCCATCACCGATCGCTCGTAGCCCAGCGCCATCATGAGCATGCGCCAGCCCGCGTTGACCTCACCCAATCGGTGTGCATCGTCAACCCACGCGTCGGTCAGAAATACCTCGTTGAAGTGCGCATCCCCGGTGATCTGCGTGATCGGACGTACCTCGATGCCCGGCTGCTTCATCGGGATCACGAAGTAAGTGATCCCTTGATGTTTGGGCACGCTCGAGTCGGTCCGCGCCACGAGGAGTCCGTAGCCTGCTTGTTTCGCGCCGGACGTCCACACCTTTTGCCCGTTGACACGCCACTCGTCACCCTCGCGGACGGCAGACGTGCGCACGCTTGCAAGGTCCGACCCGGCGCCAGGTTCGCTATATAGCAGGCATCCCGTCACGTTTCCCGCAAGCAGATCGCGTAGGTACGTCGCACGCAGCTCGTCCGACCCAAGCTCGTAGATGACACGTGCGTGCAGGTCGTTGCGATCGGCGCGGCCAGGTGCACCGACTCGTTCGAACTCCTCACCGACGGCCTCTGCGTCGGCGGTCGAGAGACCTTTGCCAAACCACTTCTCACTCCAGGTCGGCACCAGCCAACCGGAATCGAGCGCTGCTTCACGAAATCGACTGAGTTCGCCGTCCGGCTGCCAGTTTTCGGCGAGCCACGCGCGTACGTCGGCACGGACACTCATGCGGAGACCTCCTGAGTAGCAAGCAGTTGTACGTATTCGGCACGCAGCCGCGCCGGGTCGCCGAGGATTAGCCGATTGGACTCAGCACGGCGTCGGAAGAGGTGGGCACTGCACTCGGCGGTGAAGCCGATCCCGCCGTGCACCTGAATGCCGGCCGCCGCGACATCCGCGAACTTGTCGGCGCAGTAGAAGCTCGCGAGGCTCACCAGCTCGGCGGCCTCCGAAGTGCCGGCGGCGTAGGCATCTATCGCCAGGCGGGCGGTGGATATCGTCGACTCGGTTGCAACGTAACAGTCCGCGAGGATGTGCTTGATTGATTGAAAGCTGCCGATCTCGCGACCAAACTGAACCCGCTGCCTGGCGTACTCAACGGCCTGGTCGAGGGCGGCCTGGGCGCCGCCGGCGCTTTCCGCCGCTGCCACCAGCCGCCCTGCCGCCAGCATCCGTTCGAATGCGGTCCGGGCCGCGGCGCCCGAACCCAGCTTCTCGACGGGCGCCGCCTCGGCACGAACATCGGCGAATCCACGCGTGAGATCGAAAGACTGCCGTGGCGTGATCTCCAGGTCTCCCACGCCAGCGACGGCGATCTGCTCGCCGCCGGCGCCAACAAGCAGGACTACGTCGGCAAGGTCCGCATCGATGACATATCCGAAGCTTCCGGTTGCCGTTGTGCCGTCGGTAATGACCAACTCGGCGCTCGGCGTACCCGGATCGTCAGTCGCCCAGGCGACCGCCGCAACAGTAGTCCCGTCAGCGATACGGCCCAACAGTTTCCCTGCGGGCGACTCCGGATCGTCGCCGGCGAGACTGGACAACAGCACCGGGGCCAGCACCGCAGTGGACAAGAACGGTACCGCCGCCAGTTCCGCACCGAGTGCCTCGGCGACCCGGCCGGCCTCCACCAATGACGCCCCCGCGCCGTCAAACGCCTCGGGCACAAGCAAAGAACCGAGACCCACCTCAGCAGCGAGACGCTTCCAGTGCGCCCGCGCCGCGTCCGCATCACGGATCGTCGCCGGGCGGGCGAGCGTTGGCTGCGGCAACGACTTGCGACAGAAATCGCGAACGGTTGCCGCAAGCTCGTCGAGCTCGCCGGCGCTCACAGGGCCGAACTCGGTCATCGGATCACTCTCCTCCTGGATGGACATGAGCGGGTCGATTCCGCGACCCGACTATGACCTTGCCAGATCGCCGCACGGAGCGGAACTCGGCGTCGTACCGGCGCCGTTGCTCCTTCACAGCAAACCCTTATCCGGTGCACACAGGCCTCGCGAGTACGAGCGAATCTGTTGGTCTGGTCTCCCATACGGGCAGGTGCTGGAGCAAAGCCGGTCGAGGCTGATTAATCTGCAGTGATGAGGTCGTCGACAAGGACGATTCGACACTCCAGAGGCCGAGGTGCTCAACCGACTATGACGAAACGACCTGGCGGAGGCGAGCACGTCGACACCGTGTTCGTAAATGGTCCGATCCTCACCATGGACGGCGACGCGCCGACGTACGCCGAGGCAGTGGTAGCTAGGCAGGGACGGATTACATTTGTCGGCGCTCGCGATGACGCGGTGTCGAAGTTTCCCGACGCCGAGATCCGGGATCTCGCCGGACAAACCCTGCTGCCAGGGTTCGTGGACGCACACAGCCACCTGAGCTTCGGGTTCGATCTGGTAAACCAGGTCGACGTCGGTGCGCCGCCGGTCGGACACTGCACCGACATCGCATCGGTCATCGCCGAGCTGGAGAAGTTCCGTGACACGCGCGCCGTACCCGAAGGCGGGTGGATCGTCGGCTGGGGATACGACCAGGAGACACTCGCCGAAGACCGCCACATCACCAAGCTGGATCTGGACGCGGCGTTCCCGGACCATCGGATCGTCCTCATCCACATCTCATCGCACGGTGCGGTCTTCAACTCCGCGGCACTCGCGGCGGCCGGTATCGACGCCAACACGCCGACACCCGACGGCGGTGTCATCGCCCGACTCCCCGCCTCTCAGGAGCCGGCCGGGTTGTTGATGGAGACGGCGTACTTCCGTGCCAGAACGCAGATGCCGCGGCTCGATTCGGCGACTGAGCGGTTGAAGCTACTCGACGACGTCCAGCAGCTCTATGCCTCCAACGGCTACACCCATGCGCAGGACGGGTTCACGCCCGTGGTCGACCTTGACTTCTTCGTGAGCGCGGCCGAGCAGGGGCTGCTCTATCTCGATGTCGCCGCACTCGGCTCATTTGTCGAGCTCGACGCGTGGATAGACAATCCCGTCTACCCGAAAGGCGAGTATCGCGGCGGGTTCAAGGTAGCCGGGATGAAGGCCGTCTACGACGGATCTCCGCAGGGGCGGACGGCGTACGTGACGGCGCCCTACCTCACCGGCGGGCCCAACGAAGAATCCGACTGGGTCGGCGAGCCCAACTTCCCATATTCGCTGCTGGTGGCGAAGCTCAAACAGGCGGCGGGCGCGGGCATCCAGTCGTTCGTCCATGTGAACGGCGACGCCGCGATCGACGACCTGATCCGCGCCGTGCGCGAGCTTGGCCTCACCGCCGCCGATGATCGGCGGACGGTCCCCATCCACTCGCAGTTCCAACGCGCCGACCACCTCGACTCGTACGTCGAGCTCGGCCTGACACCGAGCTACTTCACCAACCACACCTTCTTTTGGGGCGACGTGCACGTGACTAACCTCGGCGCCGAGAAGGCCGGGTTCATCAGCCCGCTGAAGGCGGCTGCCGGGCGCGGTCTTGTGGTCTCCAACCACTCCGACTTCACCGTCACACCGCTGAACCCGTTCTTCATCATGTGGACCGCGATGACTCGCACGACTCGCAGCGGCGCGGTCCTCGGACCCGACCAGCGCGTGGACGCTTATGCTGCGCTGCAGGCGCTTACCACTGGCCCGGCGTACCAGGTGTTCGAAGAGGACCGAAAGGGCCGGATTGCCGAGGGCCTGCTGGCCGACTTCGTGATCCTGTCGGCTGACCCAATTGCAACGGGTGCAGATGGCGTACGGGATATCACCGTGGTCGAGACCATCAAAGAAGGCGTCACCGTCTTTCGTGCATGATCGACTAACCATCTATCACGTCGAAGGAGGTCCTGTGTCGACCATCGAATCCCCGACCTGGCAACGCGACGTCTGGGGCGCGTTGCGCGCCAGCGGCGTACAACAAGTCGCCTATGTACCCGATGCTGGCCATAGTCACGCCATCCGGGAAGCCATCGCCGATCCCGAAGTCATCGACGTACTCCTCACCTCAGAGCAGGAGGGAATTGGTGTCGTCGCCGGCGCATGGCTCGGCGGGCAGCGCGCGGTCCTGCTCATGCAAAGCAGCGGAGTGGGCAACTGCATCAACATGCTGTCGCTCCTCGACTCCTGTCGCTTCCCGTTTCTGACACTGGTCACGATGCGCGGCGAATACGCCGAGTTCAACCCCTGGCAGGGCCCGATGGGCCGGGCTACCGAAGACGCGCTCAAGCTCATGGGTGTCACGGTGCTGCGGGTAGATCACGCGGACGAAGTCACCGACACGGTCTCGGCCGCCGCAGACGCGGCATACCTCGCGGGTGAGCGCGTCGCAGTATTGATTGGCCAACGGCTTATCGGACGTAAGGCTTGGACGGAGGAGGGCAAGTGACTGACGCTACCGAACGGCTGGACCGCCGCGAACTGGTGGCAGCTGTCCTCGCCGCCGTACCCGACGCCCTTGTCGTCACCGGTCTCGGCTCGCCCAGCTACGACGTCTTTGCGGCGGCCCCGGAACGAGCCGGAATCTTCTACCTGTGGGGCGCGATGGGTGGCGCGGTCCCTACCGGCCTCGGCCTGGCCCTCGCCCAGCCCGATAAGCAGGTCATCGTCGTCACCGGCGACGGGGAAATGCTCATGGGCATCGGGTCACTGGGCACGGTCGCGGTTCAGCAGCCCGCCAACCTCACCATCTTGGTGCTGGACAACGGTCATTACGGCGAGACAGGCATGCAGCAAAGCCATTCATCGCAGGGCGCCGACTTGACCGCGATCGCTTCTGCGTTCGGCATTCCCGCGACATTGCGCCTCACAGTTCCGAGCGATGTCGCAGACTTGGCCAAACGTATTGCGTCACAATCCGGTCCGTTATTCGCTCAAGCGCTCATCGCCACCGGGGACATGCCTCGGGCAATGCCCAGTCGGGACGGAGTCGGGGTGAAGAACGCCTTCCGAGCCCACCTCGGACTCCCCTCCTTCTGAGCGCCGACGTCCCGCATACCTAACCGAATTTCGAAGCGATGACCTTGTTGGAGCGGCTGAGCCCTCACGGCCTCAGCTTTAGTCAGCATGGCGATAGTTATGCTTTAAGCCCATGACTCGACGTATCGCATCTGACCAAACATCAAGACCAGGCGCGGTACGCCGCTACGGACCTATGGTGGGCGAGCCTCCTTTGTTCGTCGACCCGCGACGCTGGGGCAGCCTGATCGGCTTGATCGGCGGACTGGTGTTCATTGGCAGCTACTCCCCTACACTCGGGCTCGCCTTCTCGATCATCGCGTGGGTGATCGGGCTGGCACTGGTCCTGACTGCGCTGGCCGCGCACTACATGTGGCCCGTGGCGCTGGGGCCAATGGAGCGCCCCCGCGCGGCTGCCTTGGCGACGTACGGCGGCTGCGTCGTCGGCGAGCTCGTCCTGATCGCACTCGGGTCACGTGCGCTGACCGCTACAGGGCACGGTGACCTGCGACCAGCCTTAATCGCGGTCGCTGTCGGCGTGCACTTCATCCCGTTCGCCTGGGCCTTCGGTGAGCGGATGTTTTACTGGCTCGGCGGGTTCGTGGCCGTCCTCGGCGCGATCGGCCTGATAGCAGGCTTCGCGGGCGCCGCGCATGCGGCCGAAGCGATGGCCGTAGCCGCCGGCCTGGTAATGCTCCTGCTCATCACGCTATATGCGCGCGGCAAATTCGTCGATCATCCGTCCGTTACGTAGTCACGCGTCCATGCCATCGAGCACAGTCGTGCGCAGGTCGCGTTTGAGAATCTTGCCCGTCGGCGTACGGGGCAACGGTTCGTCCTGGAAGATCACGTGCTCGGGCACCTTGAACGACGCGAGCCGGCCGGCGACATGCTGTTGGATGTCGCCAACGGCGACATTCGCGTCTGACCGCGGCACGATAACGGCGACCGCGACCTCCCCCAGTGACTCGTGCGGGATCCCGACCAGCGCGACGTCCTCGACCCCCTCGTGCTCAAACAGCGCAGCCTCGACCTCGGCGCAATAGATGTTCTCCCCGCCGCGGATGATCACGTCCTTGATCCGGTCTGCGACGTAGACCCAATCGTCGGTAACGAACCCGAGGTCGCCGGTGCGGAACCAGCCGTCCACGAACGCCGACGCCGTCGCATCCGGGTTGTTCCAGTAACCGCGCACGACGTTGGGACCGCGGAACCACAGCTCGCCGATCTGACCGTCCGGTACGGCGTCACCAGTCACCGGGTCGACGATTCGAAGGTCGGCGTTCGGCTGGCAGCGACCGACGCTGTCCGGCCGTGCGAGATAATCGGCCCCGCCGTTGGACACGACGGCGGACGTCGTCTCGGTCAGCCCATAGCCGTTACCGGGGGCGCGCTCGATGGTCCCGATGCGACCGACCAGATCCGGAGGTATCGGCGAACCGCCAGCGGCAATCCCCATCAGGCTGGTGCCGGCCGCGGGACGTTCGGCGAGCGCCGCGACGAACTGCCGTACGACAGTGGGCACGCCCACGAAGCTCGTCAAATGCTCCCGCTCGAGCAGCTCGCAGGCCTCGTCCACGTCCCACTTGTATTGCAACGCCAGTTTTCCGCCGGCCGCTATCGAAGTGGTCAAGCCCGAGACGCCCGCAATGTGGAACAACGGGAACGTGCACAGCGTGCCCGGCTGCGGTGCGGCCGGATCCGGAACGGGAATCTCGCCGCCTGCCACAATGGCCGCGCTGACGACGCCGCCCAGCAGCGTGTTGCGGACATTGGTGCAGTGGTTGCGATGCGACCCGACCGCGCCCTTCGGCTTTCCCGTCGTACCTGAGGTGTAAAGAATCGTCGCGTCGTCATCTGGATCTACTTCGACGTCGGGTATCGACGCATCAGGGTCGAGCGCATTGAGGACGTCGTGCCACGTGCGTACGCCGGGCCTCGATGGCTCGGTCCCCCGCACCTCGATCATTGGGACATCGGGCAGATGCTGCGCAAGTAGCGCCGTACGCTCGGCATCGGCCACCACAAGCTTCGCGCCAGCATCGGTGAGTCCATAAACCAGCTCCGGCGCCGTCCACCACGCATTCAGCGGCACGACCACAACACCGAGCACTTGTCCGGCGAAAAATACCGGTGCCCATTCCGGATAGTTGCGCATGGCCACGGCGATCCGGTCGCCTTTGGACAGTCCGTACTCCTGTCGCAGATACTGGGCCAGACCCGCGACCAGTCGTATGTGCTCGGCGTAGGTGACGTGCTCGTCGCCGTACACCGTGAATGGACGATCCCCGAACGCCGCGCTCTCCAGCAGCATCTCGCGGAGCGTCTGCGGACCGGTGGAATACACCCGCATCGGGATTCCGCGAACGACCTGATCTACCAGTTCGAACGGCTGCCCGGCGGCGGTGAGTTGCTCAACAAGCTCAGTGCGCTGCGGTGGTGAGGAAATCGTCGTCAAAGTTCGCTCCATCTGTCGATGTACGCCATGCTTGCCAGGAAAGGCCGCCGTCCTGACCTTATTCGGGCGGCACGCGGGCCTCAACCCCCGAGCCCCGCTCCGGGTCGCGTCACTCGTCCGACGTGCTTAATGTAGCGACGAAGTCAAGTTGCCCAGAGTGGATTTCGCGCCTGTGACGCCGATAGCCCCGAAGATCCGGGCCTGCGGTTGTCGCCGGAGTGCATCGCCTACGGTGAGCACGTGCCTGAACCCAAAAGCGATGATGAGATTGAGCGCGTACTTATTGTGGTCGCGCACCCCGACGACGCCGACTTCGGCTGCGCGGGTACGTCGGCCAAATTCTCCGATGCCGGTATCGACGTCACCCTGCTGGTGGTCACCCGCGGCGAGCAGGGTGGTCTTCCGACTGCAGATCCTTCACAGCTACCGACGCTGCGCGAGGCAGAGCAACGCGCCGCGTCGGCGCACCTCGGCATCACCGACGTACGGTTCCTCGACGGTTATCGCGATGGCTGGGTCGAGCCGACCTTCGACCTGCAGCGCGACGTCGTACGCGTCATCCGAGATGTGCGCCCGCAGCGGGTTTTGGCCCAGTCACCGAAGCGGTCATATGAACGGATCCACGGCTCGCACCCCGACCACCTGGCTGCCGGCGAAGCGGTGGTGCGGGCCTGCTATCCCGCCGCGGAGAACCCGTTCGCCTGGCCCGAGATGATCGAAGAGGGACTGGATCCGTGGCACGTCGGGGAAATCTGGCTGATGGCGGACCCGGACGCAACCCACGCCGTCGACACCACCGACGTCTTCCCGCGCAAAGTCGCAGCGCTCATGGAGCACTCGTCGCAGACCGGGCATCGTGAGGACCTCGAGAAGTTCCTGCGCGAATGGGCCGGCCGGACCGCGACTCGGCTCGGGCTCGCGGAGGGACGTCTGGCTGAGGCGTTCGCGGTCGTCCCGGTCAACTAAAGCGACCGGCGGTTGGCATCGGCGTTAGTGTGAGAGTTACGGAATTGGCGAATGGAGCGGCAATGGAGTCAGCAATCCCCGACCGGCTGGTACTCGAGCGGACCGAACCCCTTAGGATGCGATCCAACTGGAGCCCGCCCTCGCCTGCGTTCAGCGCCCGGTTTGACGACCACGTCGACACCGTGGTCATGGCCTACCTCGGCACTCAGTACCGCGGCGACGTGGCACCGAATTCGGCGATCGATGCCGTCAACGAACTTCGTGAGCTGACCACCCGAGCAGACGGTCCGGCGCATCGCGATGCTGCCCGGTTCGTCGACGCCAGTGGATACACCAACGACTTGAACGTCCTGTACTGGCTCGATCTCGGCACCTACCAGCGGTGGGCCAAGGAGAACCTGCGCTGGACCGATCCGTCCGTCCACGCATCCGAGGACGTCGGATTCTTCTTGGAAGTCGCGACGCCGTCCTTTGACCGATTCGAAACCATCTTCGGCGGCCGGAAGATGGAGGGAGCATCGGTGCTGTCACACGGCATCAGTGACGAGATCCCGGAGCACGGCTACTGGGGAAGTGCACGCGATCGCTTCCCCGTTGCGCAGACCAATCCGCTGTCGCCGAACGGCTCGCTGGAGTTCGCCCGTGACGGCGATCTGGTCGTCGTTACCCCGCACGAAAACATGTGCTTGATTCGATCGGGTCAGGACTGGGCCAAGACGGTCGATGAGCCACGCGAGCGTTATCTCGGCACGATCGAGCCAGTATTGGCGACCGGGATGAAGTTTCTCGCCGAGGAAGGGCTCGAGATCGGCTGCTACGGCAACCGTTACGTCACGGTCGTCGACGACGACGGCGCGGAATTGTCGAAGTCCTACGGCACAAGCTGGTGGCACAGTCTCGCCGAGCTCGAGAAATGGTCGAAGTCGCACCCGACGCATCTAAAGATTTTCGGGACGTTCGGCCAGTACGTACACGAATTCGGCGGCGCCGTCGGATTGCGCCTGTATCACGAGGTGACGGTGGTCGAAGCAGACCAGGCTCGGTTCGAGTACCTCGGATGCCACCGGCAGACCGGCCTGCTCAATGCGATGCCGTCGGCCTAACTCGGTTTTGCCGCAGGTCGCGAGCAGGCACCGCTACTTCTGCGGAAGTGAACTGTAGAAAACAACGCCGTTGCCGTTGTTGTCACGCGCCACCACGCGTCGTTCGTGTGCGTCGTTGTACGGACCTTTGATGACGCCACCGCCACTCTCTTCGATCAGTCTCGCTGCGGCATCGACATCTACGCTCTTGATCCCGACGACGACCTCGCCCGGGATCGGGTGATCCACCTTCGTGGCCAGGCCAATGGTGACCGAGCCCGCGTCGATCGCGGCGAAGTGCGCGCCGTCTCGGAACTTCAGCGGCATCCCAAGGGTTTCGCTGTAAAACTTGATGGACGCCTCCAAGTCTTCTGTTGAGATCATGACCATCCGTACGTCGTAGTCGCTCATCAAGACTCCCTCGTCCTGCAGCCCGGCTGCGGGCGGGCTCCTCCCGGTAGCGCGACTGTACCGCTGCCGGACCGGATTCACTCGCGTCGCAAGTCGGGCGGTGCAGTCCACCGACCAGCGGCTACCAGGAGCCGCGGTGCTCGGGGATTCTGGCGGTGGCGGGTATCCCGCAAAATATGAGGACGGCCGCGTAGCAAACGTAGATCCATGCCTGAGTCGTGCCGGGCGCTGCCGAGTCGGCGATCACTGCTGTGGCCACCGAGATCGCCGCGATGGAGCCGACCTGCATCCCGGTGGAACGTAGCGCCGCCAGCGAGGCGGCCTGCTCTGGGACGAGTTGCAGCCCCGCGTTACGGCTGGCGGGACTGGACCACCCCAGCCCGAGCCCAACGAGCCCCGCGACGGCCGCCACCCAGCCATAGGGAGGAAGGCCCACTGGCGTCGCCGCCAGCGCGAGCATGCCGATCGCGATGATGACGGCCGCCCAGTACAGCGGCAGGCGGTATCCGGTGCGGCGCAAGACGAACGCCCCGACGGTGGACATGATGATCGCGCCGGCACCCTCCGCGGCCAGGAGCGTTCCCGACCCGAGCGCACCGATGTCGTAACGCGTGACGGCGTACAACGGGATCAGGGCGACCAAGCCGATGCCGGCGCCACCATAAAGGATGTTGACCATGTTGACCGCCCCGAACCCGCGGCCGTGGATGAGCCTGGGAGCGATGAGTGGGTTGCGCGTCCGGTGGATGTGCCACGCGAATGCGCTCAGACTCAGCGTGGCGACCGTCAGTACGGCCACGAAAGGCCACACCCAGCCCGGCGGGGTGTCACCCAGGTAGGTCAAACCGATCATCGCTGCCAGCAAACCGACACCAAGCAGGCCGACGCCCGGCAGATCCAGCCGCCCACTGCGGCCGGTGGCACGCGGCCGGTCGGCGGGAACGTATCGCCAGCACAGCACGAACAGTGCGGCGCCGATCGGCACATTGACCAGGAACACGCCGCGCCATGACCAATAGGCGACAATGATCCCGCCTAACAGCGGGCCGATCAGCGCGCCAGTAGTGAAGAAACTGCCGAACAGACCCACCGCCTTGTCACGGGCCTCGCCGAAATGTTCCACCACGATCCGCGTCGCTGACGGCGTGAAGCCCGCACCGCCTACCGCCTGAACGAATCGGAGAGCAACCAGGACATAGATGTTGCCCGCCAACCCGCAGCACAACGACGCCATGCTGAAGACCGCCACCGAAGTGAGAAAGACCCGTCGCTGCCCGAACCGTTCGGTCAACTGGCCGGCCAACGACAGCGTCAACACCAGCCCCAAGCTGTAAATCGTGATCGTCCATCCGGCCCAGGTGATCGAAGCGCCCAAGCCGTGCTGCAAAGCGTGCAGGGCAGTGGCGACAATGGTTTGATCCAATGTGCTCATCAGCAAGGCGACTGACACCACAGCGAACACCACCGCGCGGCGCCCCGGCGACAACGCCGAAGATGACCGAATCGGTATTTGTCGGGCGGTCCCCAGGCTTTCCTCGCCCTCACTCACCAGAGCGCGCCAGCGATTGCCCGAGCGCACAGTCTCCTCATTGCGGACCTCCAACGGCATCCCGAGGTCTCGTGTAGAACTTGATGGAGACGTCCAGGTTCTCGGTCGAGATCATGATCTTTCGTATGTTACGACTCCAACTCCGCCGGGCCGCGGGCTCGGTAGCCCGCGCTCTGTATCGTTCGGGACAATCGTTCAGCAGTAGAAAGGCACAGTCCATGGAATTTGATTCCGTCGTACTCGGGCGTCGCAGCATCCGTGGGTATCGATCTGATCCGGTGCCTAAAGAGGTCGTTCATGAGATCCTCAACCTGGCGATGCGGGCGCCATCGTCCCTGAACACTCAGCCCTGGCACTTCTATGTAGTGACCGGTGAGCCACTCGATCGGATCCGCGCAGGCAACACCGAGCGCAACCTCGCCGGCGTCCCCCACTCGCGAGAGTTTCGCGTGTCCGAGGCATACCAAGGCGAACACCGCGAGCGGCAAATCGAGATTGCCAAGCAGCTTTTCGCCGCAATGGGGATCGCCCGCGAAGACAAAAAGAAGCGCCAGGACTGGGTGCTCCGAGGCTTCCGGCAATTTGACGCGCCGCTGTCAATCGTCGTGACCTACGACCGCGAACTGCTCGACAACGACATCGCGCCGTTCGACTGCGGCGCGGTCACCAACGCCCTGGTCAACGCCGCGTGGTCACGTGGCCTCGGCTGCGTCATCAACAGCCAAGGCATCATGCAGTCGCCCGTCGTACGCGAGCACGCGGGCATCTCCGACGACGAAGTCATCATGATCTGCGTAGCGATGGGCTACCCCGACGACGGCTTCCCCGCCAACTCCGTCGTATCGCGCCGTAAGTCGCTCGATGACGCAGTCGTTTTCGTCGGCTTCGACGAGTAACCAGATCTCCGGCAAGACGTGAGGGAATCGGTACTGACACGGCTCACGGTGAGCCATACAGTTCAGCATTAGCTGAATTCAGGAAATGCTGTATGGTCGTGGAATGCTCAGTGCTTCCACTCATGCCGACGTCCTGATCCGGTTCGGCCACGCCTTGTCGGATCCGACCCGGGCGAGGATACTGCTCGCCCTGAGCGAGAGCCCTTCCTATCCCGCCGAACTCGCCACCCTCCTCGATGTCTCGCGCTCGAAGTTGTCCAATCACCTCTCCTGCCTTCGCGGCTGCGGGCTCGTTGTCGCAGTACCTGAAGGCCGACGTACCCGCTATGAACTGGCTGACCCCGCGATCGCCCACGCACTGCGCGACCTCGTCGAACTCGTCCTCAGTGTCGACCCGCGATACTGCAAAGCGGCGCCGATCGCCGGCTGCTGCTGATGTCGACGTTCCCGGGCAAGCTGTCCACGCGCAACTTGCCGGTCACCGCCGATCCTGCACGCCGGGAGGCTCTCGCCCGCCACGTGCGTTGGATGGTCGCTGCCACTATCACCTATAACGTGATCGAAGCTGCCGTCGCCATCGCCGCGGGCCGAGCGGCATCCTCCACCGCGTTAATCGGCTTCGGCCTCGACTCTGTCATCGAAGTCAGTTCCGCGGCCGCCGTCGCGTGGCAGTTCTCTGCTCGCGACTCGCACACACGAGAGGCCCGCGAACAACGGGCCCTGCGCATCATTGCCGTCTCATTTTTCGCACTCGCCGCCTACGTCGCCGTCGAGTCCATACGGTCTTTGCTCGGCGACAGCCATGCAAGGGAGTCCACTGTCGGTCTCGCGCTTGCCGCGCTCTCGCTGCTCATCATGCCCGCGTTGTCGTACGCTCAACGGCGCGCTGGACGGCAGCTCGGCTCCGCATCCGCAGTCGCAGACAGTAAGCAAACCCTGCTGTGCACCTACCTCTCGGCGGTGGTGCTGCTTGGACTGGCACTCAACGCCACACTTGGATGGACCTGGGCCGATCCCGTTGCCGCGCTCGTCATCGCTGCCATAGCAGTCAAGGAGGGCATCTCGGCTTGGCACGGCGACACTTGCTGCCCGACTCTCGCAGGATCCACGGTTGGCGCCGCTCCGAGCTGCTCAGGCGATTGCGAATGCTGCGGGGCGATCGGCGCCGCAAGCAGTGAGAGTATTGGCATCGTTACTGCCAGCGCGCGGCGCCCGCTGCATGATGAGCACCAACAACCGCGTGAGTCACCGCCCGCGGGTCGGCCACGGTCGTTGTCAGCCGATCACAACGAATAGCAAAGGACGTCGAGTTGAGCAAACCAGTCGTGGCGATCGTAGGGGCGGGTCCAGGCGTAAGCGCAGGTATAGCAAGGAAGTTTGGCGGCAACGGCTTTGCTGTCGTCCTACTCGCCAGGACCCGGGAGTCGCTGAACCAAGAAGTCGCCAACTTGCAACGGCAAGAAATCGAAGCGCACGGACTCGTCGCCGATGCCTCGGTCAAAGCGAGTCTGACCGCCGCATTCGCGCAGTTGGAAGCGGACTTCGGCACCCCCGAGGTCTTGGTCTACAACGCCGGGGCAAACACAATCAGCAATCCATCCGACCTCGACGAAGAGGACCTACTCAGGGACTTCAGCGTCAACGTCGCGGGCGCCCTGAGCTGTTCGCAGCTGGTCATCCCGCAGATGGTTGCTCGGGGATCAGGCACCATTTTGTTTACCGGCGGCATGCTCGGGGTGGCTCCAGTCGCATCGAGGGCGTCTGCCTCCATCGGAAAGGCGGGCTTGCGAAGTCTGGCGTTCACGCTGTCCGAAGAACTGGCACCATTGGGCATCAAGGTCGGGACGGTCACCATCGGCGGCGTCGTAAAGGCCGGAACGTACTTCGATCCGGACTCGATTTCGGAGTCGTTCTGGGAGCTGCATACCGGCGCGCGCCAAGGGGAAGTCCAGTACACGCAATCGTAGGGTCCTGACGGATTTCACGAGTTCGTTCACGCTCAACGACGACGGCGCGGTACGTTTCGTCTCGGACCTGCTGCCGCGACCCGCCGCAACCGGGGCCGGAATGCACCACACCGACGAAAACACGCTGCATCGAGTAAGCGCTACCATCCGGGCTATGAGTTCGGCTGATCACCTAAATGCCGCTACCGTGCGGTCTGGAGTTCGTAAGGAGTGCGCATGTCTCGAAAAGGCCTGATCGATCCGGAGTCGCGAGAGCCACTGGAACAGCTGCTCGCGGCGATGCCCGGCGGATTCAATGCAATCCCTGATGTCGTCGCACGGCGTGCCGCGCTGAAGTCGATCTTTGAGGGAGTCGAAGCGCCCGAGTTTCCCGACGTACTCGTCGAGGACCACATGGTCCCGGGTCCGGATGGCGCAGCCGAAGTCCGGGTCCGGACTTATCGGCCAAAGTCCTCGCCAGGAAACGCTCCGGGGATCTACTACATCCACGGCGGCGGGATGTGCTTGGGCGACATCGACGGCGAAGATGTCACCGCCTCTACCCTGTCCTCGGCGCTCGGTGCGGTCGTCGTATCCGTCGACTACCGACTCGCTCCCGAACATCCACACCCCGCGCCCGTCGAAGACTGTTACGCCGGCCTCGCGTGGATGGCCGGTCAGGCAGGCCAACTCGGGATCGACCCGGGCCGGCTGGTGGTGTACGGCGGAAGCGCGGGCGGCGGCCTGACGATCGCGACCGCGCTACTCGCGCGAGACCGCGGCGGGCCACCAATTGCATTCATGATGCCGATCTACCCGATGATCGACGACCGCAACGAAACGCCATCGTCGCACGAGATAGTCGACGTCGGCGTATGGGATCGAGACGGGAACATCGAAGCCTGGCAGTGGTACCTCGGCGGCTCACCCGCCGACCAGTACGCCGCACCGGCACGCGCCGAGGATCTCACCGCGCTGCCTCCGGCGTACATCGACGTCGGCACCGTGGATCTGTTCCGCGACGAGGCGGTCGACTTCGCGCAGCGGCTGATGGCCGCCGGCGTCCCGTGCGAGCTGCACGTCAATCCCGGCGCCTTCCATGCATCGGAGATCTTCGCCCCGGACGCCGCGTTGTCCCAGCGGATCCGGGCAACTCGGCTCGCTGCACTGCGTCGCGCACTGGGGATCAGCTCCAGCTAGTCGGCTGGAGGTATCCGGTTTTGCGCGTTCCCGCCCCTTCACCGTACGTCGTTGCGCTACGGCCCCTGCGAGAACGAAATAACCCGAGGACTAGGCGGGATGGATAGGCTGGTCGACATGTCGGACCAATTCACCCTTGACAGGGCAGGCCGCCCAGAAGCCTGACACAGCGATTTTACGAAATCATGGAAGGACAATCACATGCCCGCAGACGAGTTCCGCACCAAGGCACTGACCTGGCTCACGGAGCATGCCAGACCGTTCGCCGGGGAATCCGCGGATGGTAATTTCGCCCCGTCGCTGAAGGAGTCCAAGGCATTTCAGAAATCCCTCTGGGAGGCCGGTTTGGCCGGCATCACCTGGCCGAAGGAGTATGGCGGGCAAGGTCTTGGCGAAGACGAGGTGATCGCGTTCAACGAGGTCGCATCGGACTTCTTGCTGCCGACCGGCCCGTTCGTGATCGGACTCGGCATGCCCGGCCCTACGATTCTGGAGCTCGGGACAGAGGAGCAGAAGAAGCGCCACATCCCGCCGATGCTGAGCGGAGACGAAATCTGGTGCCAACTGTTCTCCGAGCCCAATGGTGGTTCCGACGTCGCGAGCCTGCAGACCAGCGCCGTACGCACCGAGATGGGCTGGCTGATCAACGGCCAGAAGGTATGGACCTCCGGGGCGCAGTTCTCCGACTTCGGCGCGATTCTCGTCCGGACAGACCCGACGGTGCCCCGGCACTCCGGCATCACGATGTTCATCGTCGACATGCACCACCCGGGTGTGACCGTCCGGCCACTTGTCGTAGCGACCGGCGATGCGCCGTTCAACGAGGTCTATTTCGACGATGTCGAGGTCCCGCTCGACGCGGTCATCGGCGAAGTCAACCAAGGCTGGGCGGCTGCCGTCGTGATGCTGCGCAACGAGCGTGTGACGATCGGAGCGGGCGGACGCTCGCGCAGCAACCCGCTCGGGTACGACGCGCTGCGGGAAATCGCCGCCGATATCGGCACCGCTGACGACACCGGCGTACGCCGACGCCTGGCGAACCTATACGCGCGCGAGACGGCCGTGGCCGCGTTCGGGCGCGTCCTGCACGAAGGCGCGCTCGCCGGGAACCCGATCGGTGCCCGCGGCTCGGCCGCGAAGCTCGCCGGAGCCGAGCTTGGACTGTGGGCCAGCGACGCGGCCGAGGACATCGTCGGCCAGGACATCGCGCTCCTGACTGGCAAGTCGGCGAAAGCCGCCCGGATGATCCTCCGCGCGCCCGGATCGGCGACCGCGGGCGGATCCAACGAAATCCAGCGCAACATCGTCGCGGAGCGGGTGCTCGGGCTGCCGAAGGATCCCGGTGCGGCAGATCGTAAGACGCCGTTCAACCAACTGAAGCTATCCAAGTGACCTGCGGTAGAAGGAGCAATTCGTGACTCTCATCGATAATCCCGACCAGCAGGCCCTCGCGGAGTCTGTGCGGAAACTCGTCGCTGCACGCTCGCCCCTGACCAAGGTGCGCGAGGTTGCGCTGTCCGATCAGTCGTACGACGCGGACGTCTGGCGTCTGGTGTGCGAGCTCGGCGTGCCGGGACTCGCGATCCCCGAACAGTATGGCGGCGCCGGCGGCACCTGGGCCGACCTATTCATCGTCCTGCGCGAGCTCGGAGCCGGCCTCGTCCAGACGCCGCTGTTCGCTTCCAGCGTGCTCGCTGGCGGCGCGCTGCTGGCCAGCGACGACGAGGAACTGAAGTCCACCTGGCTCCCCCGCCTCGCCGACGGCTCTACAATCGGCGCCCTCGCCGTGAGCGAGGAGAACGACGCGACGTGGGGCTCACAGCCGTCCACGGTCACCGCGGCCGACGGCAAGGTCAGCGGGACGAAGGTCGCCGTACTCAACGGCGCCGAGGCCGATCTGCTGATCGTCCAGGCCTCCGACGGGCTCTACCTGGTGCAGACGCAGCAGTCCGGCGTGACAATTGCCGGGGACGAGGTGCTGGACCTAACCCGCAGTATCGCGACGGTGCGCTTCGACGGAGCCGAAGGGCACCGTCTTGCTGGGACCGCGGACGTCGTACTCGATGCCGTGATCGACCTCGCCAACGTCGCGCTTGCGGCCGAGCAGTCGGGCGCAATCAAGTCGTGCATCGACATCACGGCCGCGTACGCCAACATGCGGTATAGCTTCGGCCTGCCGATCGGCGCCTATCAGGGCGTCAAGCACAAACTGGCCGACGACTACACCGAATGGTCCTTGGTGGACGCATCTGTTCGCGTGGCAAGCGAAGCGCTGACCTCCGGGGCGTCCACGGCCTCGGCCGCCGCGGCCGCGGCGCGAGTGCTGGCATCTCCGGCGTACACCAGGGCGGCCAAGAACATGATGCTGCTGCACGGCGGGATCGGCTTCACCTGGGAGCACGACGCGCACCTGTTCTACCGCAATGCGGTGACCGGCAAGGTCCTGCTTGGCGGGCCGCTGTTCCAACAGGACCGCCTCGCAGACAAGCTTGGCGTCTGAGCGGTCGGGGCAGCGAGCAGGTAAGACATCGAGCGCCAGCGGCGGGCTACGATCGGGCTTGGCCCAGCAACTCATCTAATCGCGCGAAGCGTGACCACAGCGCCGTCTGATTCGGCACGGTAGTTCAGGCCGCTCAACCCCAGCAGGGCGACGTCGGCGTGTGACGTAGCGGCGATCATTCCAACGTGGAAGGAACCGGGTCCTAAACTCCATACCTCGATTGGTTCGGCAGTCTGTCGAATACGCAGTTCAACGGGCACCACGCCAGCAGCAGGCGGAGGCGTCATCGGTTCGTATAGCTTGATAGTGGCGATCTGCTCTTCGAGGAGTTGCCGAAGCGGGCTAGTGACGTTGGATCGGCAGAACTCGACAAGATCCTCAACTTCGCGGCGTGACGCGGCAAGTTCCGCCTTCCAACCGTTGATGTGGAGTTCGCGGAGCCAATCGCGCGCCTCTGACCAACTCAATTCCCGTTCAGTGGCGCGTTGGCCGATCGAATATGCGATGCGCCGTGAGCGGATCCCGCTAGTGAGGAGATTGAGAGCGATCGTTGTGTCGACGCCGTAGCGGATGAAGTAAGCGAGCTCGTCGGGGAGCGCATCGACGCCGCCTTCGTTAATGAGGTGCTCGTTGGCTTGGGTTACGACGACGCCGATGGTCCAGCTAAGGAAGTGTTCAAACGCGCCGCTGATGGCGTCAACGGTCTGTTCTAGGCGCCATGATGCGTCGGTCACCGTTGGCAACATGTATGCCGCCATCTCGGGCATGTTCAGGCCAGATAGCCATCGTTCGAGAGCTCCTGCTACCGACACCTCGATGGTGGTTCTCGCACCCACTGTGGGCTTGAACTTCCAGGCACCCTCCCCTTCGGGCAGTTCAAGCAATTCTGTCAGGGCTCCGGATCGATCTAGTGCGCGGAGCGCCTCAGACGGTGTTAGCGCGCGTGTGACAGGTCCGGGGCTCCCATCGTTGTCGAGGTCGCCATACAAGGCTCTGGATGTGGTCGCGACCTTGATTGCAATCTCTTCAATTCGGCGAGCGCTGGCGAGCGCAGTTCCGGTCAGCGTCCACCGGAGCCGACGTTCGGGCTCGGTTACCTCATACTGCGTGCGAACGTACTCCGCAACAGCCTTCCAGCGAGACGCGATCGCAGGCGGAAGTTGAGTAAAAGCGAGAAGCCCATCTATAGAAGTGGAAAGGTCGGCGATCGAGCCGAGCTCGTTCAGGCGCTCCTGTGCGGATAACACAAACCAGACGTGCGCGGCGAAGTCTGCGGCCTCGCCGGAATCGACCATGAAGAGCGCATCGGCCGTTTCGGCGATCAATGCCTCGAATTCGACCAGGCGGAGTAGAGCGGCGTCCGAGTTGAGTGTGGAGACAATTTCGAGGTCGCGGCCAGCGGGCTGGAGGTCTTCGAAATCGTCTGCCTGCGGTCGGTGATTGAGCCCGAGAATGATCCACCCTTCGGTCTCCTTGCCGGCACGGCCAGCGCGACCAACCGCGTTCAAAAGGCGTGGTCCATCAAGCTGCTGACCTGGGTCTTGCCCGTCATATCTGGTTTCGCAGATTACGACCGTGCGGACGGGGAGGTTCACGCCGTCGGTGAGCGTTGAGGTGGCGAACATTGCGCGTAGGTATTCTGCTCGCATGGCTTGTTCGAGTTCGTTTAGGACATCAACGGGCAACCCTGCGTGGTGGTAAGCGACTCCATGCCGAACGCAACCGATCAGGGGATGCTCGACGCCGAGACGTTCTTCGAGGAACTCGCAGAGATCGCTCGTACTCTCGGTTACTGGGAGCCGTGCTGCAAGTTCTTGGGCCGCGTTTCTGGCGTAGAGACGTTGCGACAGGATCATGAGGAGACTGCCAGCATCGAGGAACTCGCGAGCTGTTCGTGCACACATCTTGTAGAAGGCGTCACGGGTCTCGACATTCGGTTTCCCGGCACCGACTGGTCGTACCTTGCGTTCGAGGTAGCCGATGGGGTTGTCGGCACTAGTAACGAGGCGCCGTGTGGTGCCTTCGGCTGGCCTCACACGAATGTCAGCAGTGATTGGGACGCGTTCGATGTGCGTGAAAGTAGAAGACTTGGCAGGAAGCCGCACTCCGGAAGCGGGCTCCACGTTCGCGTACAGAAGCGCGTGGAGACGCCTAGGGCCTCGCCATCCTGATTCAAAGAGGGTGGCTTCGTCTGATGGGTCGAGCCAAGATGCAATCTGATGAGCGTTTCCCATCACGCCCGAGAGCAGGATGACCCGCACACCGGTTGCTGTAACGGCGGCGAGGACTGTTTCAAGGAGGAGGCCGCGTCCTGGCTGCGCTAGAAGATGCGCTTCGTCGATCACGAACATCGTGTAGCGGTCGAGAATTGACGCGGGATCGTGCCGGAGAAGGTGGCTTAGACGTTCGGGAGTCATGATCTCCACCGAGTTCTCGCTCGAGTCACCGATGAGGTCGAGCAATTCCTCGATTGTGACGTCGCCGAAGTCGGGAAAGTCTGCGCCCAAGCCCTTCTGGATCACGCGCATTCGACCCGTCAGCGCTTGGCGCATTTCTCGCCCGAGACTGCGCAACGGCGTGACGTAACAGACGTTTCCTGGCTGAGTTACAAGGTGGTGGCAGATCAATAGCTGAGCGATGAGAGTCTTACCAGCGCTGGTTGGCACTGATAGGAGCAGGCGTCGAGTTCGTGGGTCTAGAGGGTTCGACGCCTCCCGCGCGAGTAGGTCTCTCTGCGGAGGCCACAGGGTTAAAACGGGTGGTGTGCCGACGGTAAATGCTTGAGCAACGATGGGTGGTGTTCCGTCTGGCAGCACGCTCCAGACGCTTGACTTGTCCATGCCGTCGGCTATGTGCAGGAGGTGGGTGGCGACCCATCTGGCGTCGTGGTCCCCCTGCCCAGCCTCGAGGTTGAGGACGGACAGTAGTGCGTTCTGAGCTGTCTGCAGTCGCCCACGGTCGCCGTATCGAAGGAAAACTATAAGGTCGCTTACGGCTTGGGTCACTGCCTCAGCGGGCCCAAACATCGTGGATATGAGGGTGTCTTGCCCTAAAAGCGCACTCATGGATTCGATGTCTTCGTGCCACCGAGTGAGCAGCGCCTGGATACGCCGAATATCAAGGCCAAGGAACGCTACGCCTGCGCGCAGCGCCATGGTGACCAGGCTTCCCGCGTGGGCGGGGGCGCTCAGAGCATTGCCGGGGTTCTCGGTGTCAACTGGGGCCTCCTGAGTGGTGGAAGCATCGAGGAGTTCGTCAACACGTCGCCAGATAGCAGTGGCGTTCGGCTCGCGCTCTCCGCGGCGATACCCGACCTGGGCACCGAACGCCAGAGTGAGACTGTCGTGCACTGACCGGCCTGGTCCGCCCAAAGCGAGGTCGAAGATATGCGCCGAGACCGCGAATGCTCGCTGCTGTCTGGACGCCGTATAGATGCTCTCAGCCTGCTCCGCAGATGCAATGCCGTGCAGATACCACGCAGTTTGGAGAAGCGTGTCGTCGACATGAGTCGGCTCGATGAAGGTACGCACCTCGACCTCGGCGATCAGTGCGGTGAGTTCTTCGACGGTTGGCAGGACCCCCGGAGCGTGCTGTCCGAGCGCTTCCGATAGAAGATCGCGGTTCAGAGCACGGTCCACAGATACCTCCGGACGTCCTTGGCAATCTCAGCTAAGTCTTCGACGGAGAGGAGCAGCCCTTCGAGTTGGCCAGGTCTATCGAATCCCGGGAACCGTCGCCCCATCGTGGTGAAGCAGGTTGCCGGTGGCGCCGACGCGGTCGTAACACCGACTCCAACTCCGGCTCGGTCGTGGCTCTCCAACCAGAAATCAACTAACTGGCTACATAGCTCACCAACGGGCCCCGCGATCATTGAATGGATAGACACCTGCTGGGCCAGATAGCGCATTGCTTTTTGGTCCAATTGGTTGTACGCGCTGGTGACGGTGGCGGAGACCGGTCCAGTAGCGGTGTGCTTCTTCAACTCCCAGAGTCTGTAATGGTGGTCGTCGGTCGCGGTTTCGTGGAACACTATGAATCCGTCCGCGCCTGGTTCTGTGACGTTGAACTTAGGCGCTTCGAGCACGACCGGGGTTCTTGTAGGGTCAACAGTCTCGGAGGCGTGAAGGAACCACATCCACTCGGCGACATGACCGATGAGGTGGTCCTCGCTCTTTCCGTGCGGAGGTAAGCCGAATACAGCATCGACGAACGCTGCGACCCGCTTGTGCTCGCTGCCGGTTAGCTTGACGCCGCTCAGTGCGGCCGTACGCCAGATCGTGTGCACATTGGAGCCTCCGCCGCGTTGTTTCATTGCGGCATCTGCGACAATCCACGCGATGGCTGCCCTGTCAGCGATCGTTAGCCCGGTAGCTGTCTCGACCTGCCAGGTGCACTTCTTTGCGGTGGGCGGAACCTTCAATGCCAGGGCGAAGAAGTTGGTGAGCTTCATGCCTCGGGCGGACGCCGCGCGTTCGGCATCCGTAGGGCTGGCGACGAGTAGGCGAGTTCCACCGGCCGCAGACGCCGCGTTTGGATGGGCCACCCCGACGCCAGTCATGTTTCTTCCCTCAATTCAACTGGCCGAATCTGACCAGGAGGGCGAGACAGCACGCTTCCGTTCTGCCGTTCCCGGCCGTCGTCTTGATTGATGTGTTGATCGGCGATCGGGTCGTTGAAGTAGCGGACATCGGGGAACCGAAGGTAGTTGCCTTGGTGGTCTTCAGGATGGTTCCACATAGCAATTAAGTCGATGAGGTAGAGGTATGCCGATCGGGTGACTTGCAGAGCGAGAATCGTTGATTCGACCAACTCCATCAGGTCGATCTTGCTGCGAGAGTCCTGCGTTACGCCGGTGGTCGCCAGCAGGGCCGCGTGAACGATCCTGTGAGTCCCCGCGTTGCGTAGAGCTTGCGATGTCGCGTACATGCCATCCTTCGCCATGTCGTCAGCGAGTTCAGCCAGGGCGAGGTTCGGGAGAGAACGTCCCGCTCCCTTCACCAGCGGTTCACGAAGTTCGCCCGTCCTTTCGGTCCAAAAGCTCCGGAACGAAACCTTGCTGGGAACGTCTCCAGCCTTGAGGTGTTCGTTGGCGACAACAGCGGTCTTGTCCAGAACGTCAAGTGCTGAACGCTGAGCAAGCAGGAGCTTCGAGTACTGGATTCCGTAAAGGGAGTAGTCCAAGGTTTCGACGTAGAAGCCAGAGTCGTCGGCGGTCTGCGCCAAGTCGTCGGTGAGATGGGAGATGGCATCAAAGGCGAGACGCCGCGACACCAGAAAGTCTGACTTGAGTACGTTCATAGCCCCGAGAATCGGAGGGCTCATCTCGTCGAGGGTTTCACCGTATAGAACTTCAATGGTCGCGCTATCCCAGCGCAGTTCGTCCGTGCCCAGTCCTTCGACGGCCGGCGAGAGTGCAAGGCGGAGGTCAGCAACCCATTGCCGGTACTCATAGTCTTCTGCTTCGGGGTCAAGGCCATGGGCCAGGTGGCCCTGGCTCTCTGTGGGCGTGAGTAGATCCCACCGCTCAGCGACTTCGGTATCAGCGAACTCAAGCGTGCCGTCGCGCAGGTCCTGCGCAAGGGCAACGTACTTGTCATAGACGGCCGCGATATGCCCAGTCTGCCCGATGCCTGTGTCGATCCTTGTGCGCAGCAGTTGGGCGAGGTTGCCGGCTGCGTTGCCGTTGCGGGGATCAGCCTCCAACGCCCGGAGATAGAAGTCGTACGCCTCCGCCCAGCGTCCCGCATGGTCGAGGACGTTCCCAAGATTGCAGTATGCGGCTGAACGTGTCTGTCCGTCTGCCACCGAAGCTAGGCCGATCTGGAAGAACTCGCGTCTTACTGCCTTGAGATCTGCCTGGTTCTTGAGGCGAGAAGCTATGAGATCCGGCTCCAAGTCGATGCGCGTGGCGCCGGATTCGATCTTGGGTAGGTCTTGATCGCATAGCGCACTGGTGGCGTTGGCGATGTTGTATCGGCATTGGTGATGGAGAGGTTGATCTTCAGCCGTCATGGCGAGAGCTTTCTCGGCGAGCAGTTTGCCGCTCTTGACGCTCTCCGCGTCGTTCAGATGTGCTCCAGAGTTGATAACGATTGAAGAAGCCGAGAACAGCAAGGCGGCCTTTGCGCCTTCGGGATGCGACGACGCAATGACTGCTCCCGCGATGTCCACTGCCCGCGCAACGCCAGCTCGGCGTGCGTCGCCGGTGGCGTCTCCAAGTGCCATCAACTCACCCATCCAGGCGGCGAACTCTTGGCGTGGCTCCATAACCCAAGTTTACGGGTACCTGCCGGCTCTCCTCTGTGGAGTGCTCACTGCGGAGCGCTACAGGCCAAGCCGTCGATGTGTGGGCTGAGCCGTGGGTTGCGCCTGGGAGAATCCGCTTATCGAACTGAGCACCCGGAGCGCCGCCTGAGCGCGGGCAACATCGATGTGCTGTGCAGCGCTGTCCACGTCAGCGCCGAACGGCGTGGTTGTGGTGATTCCCTATCGGTCGCGGTAGGCAGCTATGACTCTCGCGCCCCGTCGCCGGGCTCGAAACGTGCGGGGGCCTTGCGGGACCGTCCCGAGCGCACGCGCCCTGAGCTCACCGCCGTCAAGCGCGGCATCGAGAGTGGCATCGGCGCGACCCTCGATAAGGTAGCGGCGCTCGTAGAGGGCTCGTCGGCATTTCCACAGCCATTAGAGGGACTGTGGATTTAATGGTGTTTCCGGCCTGACACGCCGCGCGTGATGTCTGGCGGGAAAGGTGCCGATCCGGGCCGTGAGAGCGGGAACGTGTGCAACGGGACTCGGCCGAGGACGGTGTTGACCGAGGCGGCTGGCCAGGTCACGATCGAGGTTCCGCGGGATCGTGACGGTCGTCCGAGCCGCAGATCGTGCGCAAGCGCCAACGCCGCCTCAACGGGTGGAGGAGATCGTGCTGTCGCTGTATGCGAACGGGCTCACCACGGGTGAGATCTCGGCGCACTTCGCCCGGCTCAATGGAGCGTCGGTCTCGAAGGAGACGATCTCGAGGATCACGGACAAGGTCATCGAGAAGATGAACGAATGGTCCGCCAGGCCGCTCGACGAGGTCTATGCGGCGATTTTCATCGATGCGATCGCGGTGAAGATCCGAGACAGCCAGGTCGCGAAGCGGTCGATCTATGCCGCGATCGGTGTCAGCCTGGCTGGCGAGAAGGATGTGCTCGGGCTCTGGGCCGGCACGGGCGGTGAGGGCACGAAGTATCGGATGAGCGTCCTGACCGACATCAAGAGCCGGGGCGTGCGCGACACGTTCTTCCTCGTCTGCGACGGTCTCAAGGGCCTCCCCGATGTCGTCGCGAACGTGTGGCCGCTCAAGATGGTGCATACCTGCATCATCCACCTGATCCGCAGCACGTTCCGGTTGGCGTCGAAGAAGGACTGGGACGCTCTCAAACGCGACGTGAAGCCGATCTACACCGCCCCCAACACCAACGCCGCCCGGGCAGCGCTCGAGGACCTCGACGAGAAGTAGGGCAAGAAATATGGAGCGATCATTCGGCTCTGGGAATCCGCGTGGGAGACGTTCATCCCGTTCCTGGACTACAACATCGAGATTCGCCGCGTGATCTGCTCGACGAACGCGATCGAGTCCCTCAACGCCCGATACCGCAGAGCGGTCCGAGCCAGAGGATACTTCCCAACGGAGCAGGCCACGCTCAAGTGCCGGTATCTTGTCACCAGATCACTCGACCCGACCGGTGCGGGACGATGCGTTGGAAGCCCGCTCTTAACGCATTCGCCATCACCTCCGCCGACCGCGGAGACCTACTAAATGAAACCGCCGGAAACACCGTTCCTGAAACAGACCCCTGGAGCGCGAGGCCTAAGGGAGCGATAGGAGGATTCAAACCGAAAACGTCGGCGGTTGAACAACGAACTTTGGTGGAGCTAAGGGGATTCGAACCCCTGACCTTCTCATTGCGAACGAGACGCGCTACCAACTGCGCCATAGCCCCTTGGACCAGAAAACGATATCAGCCCCGCCCGACCAGATTGTCGCGGGGACGGCGCACGACGTACCGGCATTATGCTCCGGCGCTTCGTCGCTTGGCGAGACCTGCTTCAGTGCAGCGGATCGCCGGGCGCTTGTTGCTCGGCCGGTAGATCAGCCTGCTGCTCGATCGCTATCCGGACGTTGTACTGCGCCGGCGAGAAGATCTCCTCAAACACTACGAACATGCCACCCGAGCCATGGAGCATCCCGCGCTTGGCACGCACGAACGCGGTCACGATAAGCACCACGAATCCCACGCACAGGACCGTGATGACAATCTGCGACAGGTTCATGGGCACGATCGTACGTCGGCCCAGGGAGTCAACGGGTGCGTGACAGTCGTCCCCGCCGCCTGGTAGAACGCCGCCTGGCGGGCGGACATTGCCAACCTGCGAGGCCTCGACTCGCAGGTTGGCTCGACCAGCGAAAGTGGGTCGCGCGGCCACGAGTATGCGTGCGCGACCATCGGAAGGGGTCACCCGGCGCGACCATCGGAAGTGGGCACCGGTCGCCCGGCTGACGAGTTCGCCACTTGTGCGTAGGGTTTGGACATGACCAGTGAAGAGTTTGACCCTGCTCATCTGATCGATCACCTGGTGTACGGCGTACTCGACCTCAAGGCAGCCGTCGACCGGATCGCGGACGCCACCGGTGTGAGACCGGTCGAAGGCGGCCGGCACGTCGGCCGCGGGACCCGCAACTACCTGCTGGGTCTCTCGCCCACGTCCTACCTCGAGGTCATCGCTCTGGATCGCGAGAATCCAGTTGCAGAAGGGAAACGGGTCTCGTTTGGTCTCGACGTACTCGATCAGGACCGGCTGATTACGTGGGCCATCCACCCGACCGACGCGGGCGCGGCGCTCAAGGCGAGCAGGCAGTACGGCGCGGACCACGGCGACCTGTTCGCGATGTCCCGCGTCGACGCGAAGGGCAACGAGCTGAGCTGGCGGCTCGCCTCGGCAGACGCAGCGCCGTACGACGGGCTCGCGCCGTTCATCATCGACTGGGGCACCTCGCCACATCCGGCAGGCGGCGTCCCGGCCGCGCGTCTCGAGACGCTCACTCTCAGCTCGCCCGCCCATGAACAGGTCACCGAGTTGCTGCGCGCGCTGGGCGTCCAGATCACCGTCGGCGACGGCCCGGCTGGCCTCCACGCAACGCTGCGTGGTCCCGCAGGAACTGTCGAGATCTAGATGCAACGAGCATTCCAGCAGGTCGATGTCTTCACTTCCACGCCGTACAAGGGAAATCCGGTGGCGGTGGTCCTGGACGCCGATGAATTGACGGACGAGCAGATGCAGGCGTTCGCGAGATGGACCAACCTGTCTGAGACGACGTTCGTGCTGCCTCCGTCCAACCGCCACGCGGATTACCGTTTGCGGATCTTCACGCCCACGGGCGAGCTTCCCTTCGCCGGACATCCCACCCTCGGCAGCGCGCACGCGTGGCTGCGCAACGGCGGTGAGCACAGTGACTACATCGTCCAGGAATGCGGCGCCGGGCTGGTCCGGATCAAGCAGTACGCCGACCGACTTGCGTTCGCCGCTCCTCCACTGTCGCGTTCCGGTCTGCTCGACGAGGCTCTAGTCGCGCAGATAGCCGGCGGGCTGGGAATCGAACGTCGCGACGTGATCGGGCATCAGTGGGTCGACAACGGGCCGGGCTGGGCCGCCGTCATGCTCGGATCGGCTCAGCGGGTGCTGGATATCGTTCCGGACTTCGCCGCAATGGGCGATCTCGCGATCGGGGTGATTGGACCGTACGCCGGGATGGACGACAACTCGCGCGATGTCGACTTCGAGGTGCGAGCTTTCGCCCCGGCGCATGGTGTCCCGGAGGACCCGGTCACCGGAAGCCTCAACGCCGGACTGGCTCAGTGGCTGCGATCCGAAGGTCTAGCTAACTCGTCGTACGTCGCCGCGCAAGGCACCGCAATCGGCCGGACGGGCCGGATCCACATCGAGGACGACGGCGCAGATATCTGGGTCGGCGGCTACTGCACGACCCGGATCGAGGGATCCGTCGACATCTAGGAGCCTAGGCGCCCTTCGGGATATCCCAGCCGGTCTCTTCGTCGTACTCGTCCACGGCCGACGTCGTGTGAATGCCGTATGCGTCATCGTCGTAGTCGTATTCGGGATCGACGGCACCGTCGGCGTAGTACTCGTGTCCGCTCAGGTCCACGTTGTCGGCGACTGGCGCATTGGCCAGATCGTAGAATGCGACGTCCTCGTCATCGAGGCTGACGACGTCCTGATCGATGGACTCGGGAGCCGTGTAGGCACCCGCGGCGTACGAGGTCCGGATGCCGTCGGAGTGGCGAGTCTCGAAGCCGGTGGTACGACGCGACCGGTTGGCACGCGCCGCGCGGGTCAGTCGGCGTTCCTCTTCGCGGCGAGCCTCGCCGCGCAGGTGCCACAGATAGCCGGCACTCATGGCGCCGAAGACCGCGGTCGGCACCCATAGCCATGGCGAGACAACTACAGCAAGCACGAGGCAAAGGACTACGACAACCGCGAGCGTGATCAGAGTGCGCCGACGTCGCTCAAGCATTTTCTCGCGCGCACTGTCGGTGCGTGCATGATCACGCACGACCTGCACATCCGACGCGTGTACGTCGGCCCCATCCACGTCGTCGACGTACCGCTCGTGTACGCCGGTATCGACCATGTCATCGAAGTACTCGGCCACCTCAGGGGCACCGTCGTACGCATCCTCGGCACCGTCCTGCTCGGCTGCCAGCGAGGGGGAAGACTCGCTAAGACTCATGGTGGATTTCCTCCTAGATACCCGGCTCGCGCTCACGGAGCCGGTACGCCGCGTAAGTACGCGGGCGGAAGGTGAAAGGTTGTCTCCTGCGGCTTTCTCCATCGCAGCATCACGCCGGGTCAGGACCATGGGAACGAGGACGACGAACCACATCACCACTACCACGGCAAGAAATACACCGGATCCCATGAGTCACCTCCCGTCACATCTGTCACGCCAGTAACTAAGTTAACGGTGTGGTCAGGGCGCGGCTGTCAGGCGCGCCGGACGCGCCGCGGATCGACGGACATTCGTGACGGACGGCCCGACATTCGTGACGGACGAGCGGACATTCGTGACGGACGGCCCGACATTCGTGACGGACGAGCGGACATTCGTGACGGACGGCCCGACATTCGTGACGGACGGCCCTAGCCAGCGGCGATGGCAGTGAGAGCCGCACGATCGTCTTCGACAGTGAACGCGAACGCGACATGGTCACGCCACGCCCCGTCGATGTCCAGGTAGTTTTTCAATTCTCCTTCGCGACGAAACCCGACCTTCTCCACCACCCTCAATGACGCGGCGTTTTCCGGACGTACGACGGCGGCCACCCGGTGCAGCCGGCCCTCGCCGAGCGCGTGCAACGTCGCCATCGCGACGGCCTGCGGCATCAACCCGCGTCCGGCGTACTTCTCATCGATCCAGTAGCCGATGTCGCCCGAGCACAGTGGTCCGCGCAAGATCGGCCCGACATTGACCTGTCCGGCGAGCTTGCCGTCGACACACATCACGAACGGCATCGCCATGCCGTCGCGAGCAGCCCGGCGCATCTCGCCGCGCTGCCACATGAACGACGAGAACGTGTGCCGGTCGGTCCAGCTCTGCGCCGAGGTCGGCTCCCACCGCGCCAGCCACGCTTCATTGCGCAGCCGCACCTCGCGCCACGCGGCGAAGTCGCGCGCCTTGATAGGGCGCAAGCACACCGATCCACTAGTGAGAGTGGCCGGCCATCCAGGGTGTAGTCCGGACATGGCTGAATCCCGCTGCGTGAGGGATCTAAGAGCCGAGAACGAGAGGCATGACCGAGACGTTGGCGCCCTCGGTCACCTCAGTGACATCTTCGGGGATCACGATCAGGCAGTTGGCCTGCGCCATGGAGAACAGCAGGTGTGCCCCGGCGCCACCGACCGGCGAGACGACGTAGCCGCCGTCTGGGTGACGCATCAGCAGACCGCGGCGAAACTGTTTGCGCCCCGCGGGGCTGTTGAGATGTTCGGTCGCAGCGGCCTTGGTCATCGGCCGGAACAACCGCTTCTTGCCCAACATGTGCCGGATCGCCGGACGCGCGAAAACCTCAAAGGACACCAGCGCGCTCACCGGGTCGTTGGGCAGGCAGATCACCGGCACCTCGCGCTCGCCGATCACCCCGAACCCTTGCGGCATCCCGGGCTGCATCGCCACCCGGCTGTACTCGACCTGGCCAAGCTCGGACAGGCACTCACTGACTACGTCGAAGGAACCCGACGCGAAGCCGCCGGACAGGATCAGCAGGTCGGTGCGTAGTAGTTGTGCTTCCAGAGTGGACATCAGCCGGTCGCGGTTGGCCGGCACCGAGCCGGCCCGATACACCGCGCCGCCGGCGTCCCGGGCGGCCGCGGACAGCGCAAAGGAGTTGACGTCGACGAGCTCGCCCGGCTCGGGCGTTGTACCGACATCGACGAGCTCGCTACCGATCGAGAGCACTGTTACCCGGGGCCGTGGCCGTGCCTGGACTCGCACTCGGCCTACGGCCGCCAGCAGACCGACCTGAGCCGGGCCAATCGGCGTACCGACGTTTACGGCTGTGTCGCCGGGCTGTACGTCTTCGCCGGCCCGACGGATGTAGGCGCCAGCAGGCGGGCAGCGTACGACATTGACTCGCGCGACGCCGCGGTCGGTCCAGGCCAGGGGCACGATGGCGTCGGCGCCGCCCGGCAGCAGCGCCCCCGGAAAGATGCGGATAGCCGAACCTGGGGAGACGTTGCGCTGCTCACGGCTACCTGGCTCGGCTTCGGCGACTACCGGCAGATGCGCCGGTTCGTCCGGCGAGGCATTCTTTAGATCGGCTCGGCGTACGGCGTACCCGTCGATCGAGGAATGGTCGAATGCCGGCAACATCGTCGATGAGACAACCTCTTCGCCGCACAGCAACCCTTGGGCATCCAGAACTGCCAGCTCGATGCTTTCTAGCGTCGGCAGACTAGAGAGAATCGTGTCGACGTGCTCTTCTACGGTGCGCACTTGGTGGAGCCTCCGGGGATGTTACGGGCAAGGTTCTCCGCTCATCATGCTTCACCGGGCCGTGTTTATGCCGGAGATGAGTCGCTTTCGGCATGGAATTCCTTGAGGAATGTGCCCAACCACTCGACAAAACTCGGCCCGAGGTCCTTACGCTCGGCCGCAAGGCGTACGACGGCACGCAGGTAGTCGCCGCGGTCACCGGTGTCGTAGCGACGGCCCGAGAACACCACGCCGTGCACGGGAATGTGTTTATCGACCAGCCGGTGCATCGCATCGGTCAGCTGCACTTCCCCGCCGCGTCCGGGCTCGGTCTGGCGCAGCTCGTCGAAGATTTCCGGCGGCAGCACATATCGACCAATGATCGCCAAGTTGCTCGGCGCTTCGGCGGGATTAGGCTTCTCCACCAGATCGGTGATTCGTACGACGTCGCTGACCGACTGCCCGAGCGTGACCTGGGCCGCGGGGTCGAGAATCCCGGTCGCGACGGAGCCGTACATAGAGATCTGCGAGCGCGGCACCTCCATCAGCGCGACCACGGCACCGCCATAAGCCTTTTGCACCTCGAGCATCGGGTCGAGCAGCGGGTCGCGCGGGTCGATGATGTCGTCGCCGAGCATGACCGCGAAGACTTGGTCCCCGACGTACGGCGCCGCGCACAGCACCGCATGGCCGAGTCCGCGGGGCGCTCCCTGGCGCACAAAGTGCAGGTCGGCGAGTTCGGCCGGCTTGAGCACCGAGTCGAGCCGGTCTTGATCGCCCTTGGCCTCGAGCGCCGCCTCGAGTTCCGGCGCATGGTCGAAGTGGTCGATGATTGCTTCCTTGCCGCGGCCGACGATGACCAGGACCTCGTCCAGACCGGCCTCGACGGCCTCTTCGACGATGTACTGCAAAGCAGGCGTGTCGACGATCGGCAGCAACTCCTTGGGCACCGCTTTGGTCGCGGGCAGGAAGCGGGTCCCTAAACCGGCGGCCGGAATGACCACTTTGTGTGAATTCGAGCGCGGGTTACGCGTACGCGGTAGCTCTCGCATGACACTCCGTCCAACCAGTTGACCGATTTCGGGTGCCCCAACAAAGATCGCGCAAAACTCCGTCGCCCCCGACGGGTTCACTCTAGGCGCTTGACCCGCCCGTTGACTATGGGCGGGCGCCAACTATCGCAGGATGATTGTCTGGTAAGACGTATGGTCAGCGGGTGGAAACAGGATCCGGCGCCCCTGCAGCGAAACGTGCGTTGCGTCGTCAATTGCTTGCCCATCGGGCGGGTCGACCGGCTGTCGAGCGCGCCGCCGCCAACCGGCTACTCGCCAAGCGGATCACCGCCCGTTTTGCCGGGCTACTGGTCGCGGCGTACGTACCGGTCACCGACGAGCCCGGGCTCGTAGAACACCTGACATTGCTGAGGTCCCGCGGCGCTCGTGTCCTACTACCGATCGTGCACGGCCGGCACGGGGCGTTGAGTTGGGGCTGGTACGACGGGCCGGAATCCCTGGTCGCCGGGCCCTTCGGGCTGTTGCAACCGGCGACCGCAGCGACGGACTACACGCCGCACGATGCCGACCTCGTGATTGTTCCGGCACTTGCATTGAGCCCAACCGGCGCCCGGTTGGGTCGCGGCGGCGGCTTCTACGACCGGGCGCTGGTCGGTATAGCACGCGCGCGCACTCTCGGCCTCGTGTACGACGACGAACTGCTCGATGATGTGCCGACCGAACCACACGACATCGAAGTCGGCTGGGTGTGCACGCCGAGTGATCTGCGTCGCGTCGTACGCCGGGAATGAACGCCGTTTGGAGTGACGTTAGACAGGTATTAGCAGTCTCACATCACGAGTGCTAATACAATGCTTGAGTTACTTCTCGGTTCGCCGCAAAAGCGCGACGGCCGAAACCGAGTTTTGCCGTGGAGGACACCAATGCCGACGTACCAATACGCTTGTAAGGACTGCGATAACGCCTTCGAGACTGTGCAAGCGTTTAGCGACGCAACACTGACTGAATGCCCGCAGTGTCACGGCAACCTGCGCAAGGTGTTCAACTCCGTCGGCGTCGTGTTCAAGGGTTCCGGCTTCTATCGCACCGACTCGCGGAGCGACTCAAACGGCAAGGCCACACTGCCAAGCAGCACCAAAGAATCCAGCGACAGCGGCTCATCCGACTCGAAGGAATCCTCAAGCAGCGCGTCGAAGGGCGACTCCACCAAAAAGAGCGACTCCACCGCATCGGCCAAGAAGACCGAGCCGGCGAAGGCTGCCGCACCCGCGTAGCTCTGGTTATCCACAGCACGGCGGGTTTCCACAATCCACGCCCGCTACGCCTCGCCACCGCGCCCACCTAACCCACACTCGTCTCGTCCGAGTTCCAAGCGTTGCCGCACGGCACGCTCTAGGCGAGGAGAGTGCTCGTGTCCCAGCCGCATGCATCCGGACGGTCGCGACGGCCTGTCATGGGTTTCGCACGAATGTCGCGGTCCGGCAGGCGCCGATCGCGGCACATTCGCGGTCGGCGTCCCCGCGGTACGGCGCCCGCGCTCCTGCTGAGGCGATTTGCTGCCGTCGCGCTGCTGATCACCGCCACCCTGTTGTTCATCCGGCCGGCGACCGCGCGCGATGCTGCGGGCGCGGCCACGACGGAGGTCGCCGTCGTCGTGGCCGCCCGCGATCTTGAGGCGGGGGCTTCTATCGAGCCGGACATGCTCACTCAAAAGAAGATGCCGGCGGCCCTCGCCCCGACGGGCGCCGACGTATCGGCCGGTGACCTGATCGGCGCGCATACGTTGGGCGCGGTTCGGTCGGGTGAGGTCATCACCGACGCGCGGATCGCCGAGCTCGCGCTCAGCGGCGGCCCGGCGCATGGACTGCCACTCGGCCTGGTGCCGGTCGTCGTGCACATTACGGACCCCAATGTCATTTCGACGATGACTATCGGGATGTGCCTCGATCTCTATGCGGGCGAGCCTGGCGCGCCACTGGACCTAGTCGCGAGCGGCCTCTATCTGGCCGCGATTCTCGATGACCCGTCGGCGTCGAATACCACGACCGCGACCGGCGGCAGCGGCAATTCGGCTTCTCAGAATATGAGATATGTCGTGCTCGGCGTGCCGTCCGGCTCGACAAATAATGTCGCGAGTTCAACGTCATTGAGCCTGATGTTTGCTACCGTTTGCGCCGACGTAGTCAATCAATGACAGCAATTGCTGCCGAAGAATCAGGGAGTGTAGCCATGAAGGGCTTCAAAGACTTCATCATGCGGGGCAATGTTGTTGACCTCGCTGTTGCGGTCGTCATCGGCACCGCGTTCACCGCGCTTGTCACATCATTTACCGACTCGTTCATCAATCCACTAATCGGCCTTATCGGTGGCGGCGGCAAGGTCGGCGGCGAATTCGTCGTTAACGGTCAGCACTTCACCTATGGCGCATTCATCACCGCGATCATCACGTTCCTGCTCGTCGCGGCCGTCGTCTACTTCGTCATCGTGCTGCCGATGAAGAAGATCCAGGATCGTCGTAAGGCAGGCATCGAGGAGGGTCCAGCCGAACCGACCGACATCGAGCTTCTCACCGAGATTCGCGACTCGCTGCGCGCGCCGCGCCCGTAGCAGCACCGACGCTCGACAAATGAGGGGTACGCCGACACGGCGTACCCCTCATTTCGTTTTGGCGCGACCGGCGTTCTGCCGTGTTTGTGGGACCCTCGGGGAAGCCCGCGCGACGTAAGCATGGCGCCTAACCCCAATGCGGCGGGCGATCTCGGGAGTAACGATCCAGTAGTGCCCGTTCCTCTGAGCTCAGTTGGGATGGGTCCCGGTGACGTATGACGAGCGGCCGCTCCTCGCCAGATTCGCCGGCTGTGCCAGCAGATGCCTCTCCCGTGGCTTCGGCGTCAGCGCCGTCCGACTCGCTACCGCCATCGATAATCACGTCACCAGTGTGCCGCGTTCGGCAGGTACCTGCCATTTGGGAATTTCCTAGGAACCACGTTCGGCACCACACGAGGCGCGCTAGGGTGGAAAACGACATACTCGCGTGGCATCGCCGATGCCCAACAAGGTCTAACGGAGAACACCGTGGGATTCCTAGACAAAGCCAAAGACAAGCTCAACGAGATCAAGGACCATGGCATCGACGGCAAGGTCGGCGACACCGTCGCCCAGGGCATCGACAAGGCCTCGGCAGCAGCGGACAAGGCGACCGGAGGTAAATACTCCGACAAGATCGACTCGGTGAGCGACAAGCTCGAGGGGACCGTCGATCGCGACGGTTCGGCTGGCACTCAAGGGACGGCCACCGACGCGGCGCCGCCGGCCCAGGCGCCTAAAGACGAGGCCTAAGTCGGCCCCGCGCATCTCAACACCTTGACTCATGTCGTCGTGACGGCGGGGGTGCCTATACTGGCACCCCCGCCTTTCATGCTCAATAGAGGCGAGAGCCTTCACGCGACTGGTCGCTCGATGCACGCCGTACAAGGTCAGCGTCCGCCGCGACCATCAACCTCAACCTCGACTGCAGGCAGGTCACTATGATCACCTTTGAATCGGTCACCAAGGAATATCCCGATGGCACGTCCGCGGTCAGTGGTCTCGACCTAGAAATCCCGCCCGGCAAAATCACCGTGTTAGTGGGGCCATCCGGCTGCGGCAAGACCACGTCGCTCCGCATGATCAACCGGATGATCGACCCTACTTCGGGACGGGTTCTGATCGACGGCGCCGATGTGGCCGGCACCAACCCGGCCAAGTTGCGCCGCGGGATCGGATATGTCATCCAAAACGCCGGGCTATTCCCGCATCGCACGATCGTCGACAACATCGCAACCGTGCCGATGCTCAACGGAGAGTCAAAGGCGAAGTCACGCCGAACCGCGCTGGACTTGCTCGAGGTGGTGGGCCTCGACCCGGCAATGGCACGGCGCTACCCCACGCAGCTCTCTGGAGGCCAGCAGCAGCGCGTTGGCGTCGCGCGCGCGCTCGCCGCCGATCCGCCGATCCTGCTCATGGACGAGCCGTTTAGCGCTGTCGATCCCGTCGTTCGGCACAACCTGCAAGAAGAGCTGCTGCGCCTGCAATCCCAGCTCGACAAAACAATTGTGTTCGTCACCCACGACATCGACGAGGCCATCACGATCGGCGAGCTGATCTGCGTGCTCAACGTCGGCGGTGTGCTTGAGCAAGCAGCGAGTCCTAAAGAACTGTTGGAAAACCCCGCGAACGAATTCGTGTCATCATTCGTGGGTAAGGATCGCGGGTTCCGCGGGCTGTCGTTCGTGGCGGCCAACGGTCTCACTCTCGCCAAGCCGCCCGTCATCCTGCGTGGTGACGCGCTTGAAAAGTCCACCTCTGCGTGGACTCTGATGGTCGACGACAAGCGTCGACCTCTCGGTTGGCTTCCACCGGAAGCGACGACCACAGACGAGTCGCAGCCACTCGCCGAAGGGGTGTTCTCCCCCGACGACTCAGTACGCCGCGCGCTCGACATCGCCATACTCGCGCCCTCAGGATCGGCCATATCGGTCGACGATGAGGGCGTCTTGCTTGGCACTGTCGCGGCCGGTGACATCGTCGAGTCGGTGCGCAGCAACGGTTCCAGTGCCACCGTGGGCGTGACGGTCTAGCCCTGATGCGACCTGGATTCTGGGAGCTGTTCGGCACCTACCTCTCTGGCAACACCGAGAGAATTCTCTCGGCGCTTGGTGAGCACGTCTGGCTCTCACTGCTGCCGGTCGTACTCGGACTGATCATCGCCCTGCCGCTCGGTTATCTCGCGCAGCATTACCGGTGGCTATACCCGCCGATGATGGGTACGGCCGGCATCCTTTACACGATTCCATCGTTGGCGCTTTTCGTCGCGCTACCAACGATCCTCGGCACACAGATCCTCGACCCGATCAACATCGTTATCGCGCTGACGATCTACACAACGGCACTGCTGGTCCGTACGGTTGCCGACGGCCTGGACTCGGTGAGCACCGAGACCGTCCAAGCGGCCACCGCGATGGGTTTCACGGCGTTCTCCCGGTTTATCAAAGTCGAGTTGCCGATCGCCGTACCAGTCATCGCGGCCGGTCTACGCGTCGCGACGGTCTCCAACATCAGCCTGGTCAACGTCGGCGCGCTGATCGGCGTGGGCGGGCTCGGTGAGCTGATGACCGACGGCTTCACCCGGGACTTTGTGCAGCCCATCATCATCAGCATCATTTTGTCGGTTCTCCTCGCACTGGTCGCCGACTTCCTCATTGTCGCCGTCCAGCGCTACCTCACCCGATGGAACCGCGTCGGTGAGACTGCGACGGTGACGACATGAGCATCTTCCAGCTCACCTGGAACTTCTTGTCCGCGGGGAGCAACTGGACGGGCGCCGGCGGCATCCCCACCCGGATCCTGGAACATCTGGGCTACACCTTCCTGTCGCTGCTTGTCGCGATGATCGTCGCGGTTCCGGTTGGCATGTACATCGGGCACACCGGCAGATTCGCATTTCTCGCGATCAACATCGGCAACGCCAGTCGCGCACTGCCGACGATCGGTCTGTTGACGCTCGTCGTACTACTCATCTCGCGTAGCCTCTGGCCAGTGGTGCTGGTGCTGGCCCTGCTGGCGATTCCGCCCATCCTCACCTCGACGTACGCCGGTATCCAAAACGTCGACAAGCTCGTCGTCGACGCGGCGATCGGTGTGGGCATGACGCCGCGCGAGGCGCTGTTCAAGACGAAGTTGCCGATGGCGTTGCCGGTCATGTTCGGCGGGCTACGCAGCGGCGTGTTGCAGCTGGTCTCGACGGCCACCGTGGCGGCGTACGTCGGCCTCGGCGGTCTCGGTCGCTACATCCTTGACGGCGCGCCGCAACAGGACTTCGGCAAAATGGCCGGTGGCGCCCTACTCGTCGCGCTGCTGGCCATCGTGCTCGACCTATTGATCGCCGGGATCGCCCGGCTGACGATCTCGCGCGGGCTACGCCGTACCGCCTCCGTGCGGGGCAAGCCCGGCGACGCGATCTCTGATGACGCAAGCGAAGTAACCAACGTGGACCGATCGTCCGCACGATAGATGGGGAACTGATGAAGAAGTCCTTACGCCGCAGCCTGACCGCTGTCGCCTTACTCGCGGTTACCGCGCTGGGCCTCACCGCCTGCGCAAGCAGCGGTGACGTGTCCGGAAGCAACAATAAGTCCAGCGGCTCCTCGGGGTCGATCACGATCGGCTCGGCGAACTTCCCGGAGAGCCAGTTGCTCGCGGAGATCTACGCCCAAGCCTTGGAAGGCAAGGGCTACAAGGTCACCCGTAACTTCAATATCGGCTCACGAGAGGTCTACCTCAAGGCGCTGAAGGACGGCTCGATCGACCTGATTCCCGAATATACCGGCAATACGCTCAACTACTACGTCGCGCAAAACGGTACGACGAGCGACGCCACAGATCCTGACCAGATCTACGCGGACCTCAAGAAGAACCTGCCTAAAGAGCTCACGGTGCTCGATAAGTCCGCCGCCGAGGACAAGGATTCGCTGGTCGTCACCAAGGAAACCGCCGACAAGTACAAACTCAAGTCGATCGAGGACCTGAAACCGGTCGCGGGCGACCTGATAATGGGCGCGGGACCGGAGTTCGAGACGCGTAAGGCTGGGCTGGTTGGGCTGAAGGACATCTACGGCATCGTGTTCAAGTCGATGACCACACTTGATGCCGGCGGCCCCCTGACTGTCAATGCAGTGAAGGACGGTTCGGTCGATGTTGGCGACATCTTCTCCACCGACCCGGCGATCGAGGAAAATCACTTCGTGACGCTCACCGACCCGAAGAACGTATTCACGCCTCAGAACGTCGTACCGCTCGGCACGAAGGCCAAGCTGAAGGGCAAGGCTGTCGACGCGCTGAACGCCGTATCCAAGTCTCTGACGACCGACAAGCTCAAGTCGATGATGAAGGAGATCTCGATCGACAAGGCCGACATCGACACGGTCGCGAAGAAGTACCTCAAAGACAACTAGGCCTTAGCCAGCGAAATTTAGCTGGAATCGTTTCGGCGTATAGGGCTGGCGCAGAAGTGGCATCCGGGCCTCGTCGGGGGTCCGGTTGCCCTTGGCGCCGTTGCATGTCCGACAGGCCGCGACGAGGTTCTTCCACGACATGGCTCCGCCTCGGCTTCGGGGGACGACGTGGTCAATCGTGTTGGCCTGTCTGCCGCAGTAGGCACACCGGTGACCGTCACGGCGCAGTACTCCCTTGCGCGAGACCGTCGGTGGACGATAGAGAACGTCGGCGGCGATTTTGACGTACTTGACGAGGATCAAGACCTTAGGCCAGGGCCAGTGCCGCAGAAACCGACCGTCATGACCTTCGTGAACCACGGCTTTGCCTTTCACCAGCAGCCGCGCGGCGCGCTTGAGGGTAACGTCGTTGGACAGCAGCTCGTGGCTTGCGTTGAGCAAGGTGATGGGGTCGTGCGTCGCCACGGCGGCAGTCATACCTCGACACTCCCGTCTCAGAGGTGAGTAGCCGCCGTAATCGTAGAAATGCGCATGCGTTGTCGCACGCGCGAGGATGTCGCGGCTTGAGACACAGGATAAACCCGCCCACGGAGCTTCGCGAGTAAATTCTTTTCGAACGCCGGGCGACGAGTACGAGTCTCGCGTAACTAGTGAGGCGGCCGCGCGCGTGGTCACATGTCGAGGTGTATCGGTCACGCGGACCGTGAGGTTGCGACTTAGACGGGAATGCGCTGGCAGTCCGCCGTACACCCCGGCTCGGCAGGCGTCGTATCCGGTGTGGCGGCCCGATGGAGAACGGCCGAGGCCGGTACGACGACGAGCTGGCCGTCGGCTGCGGAGGCTCGCCCGTCGACGATGAGCGAGTAGCCGCCTTGTTGGGCCGGCGGGAAGACCAGCGATACGTCCGGCCGGTCTTCGATGTTGGTTTGCGTACGCCGTCCCGGCTCGTCTACCCGAAAATCGGTGTCGGTGAGCCGCGGTGTGACGGCGACGGCGTGCGGCCGCTGATCATTGCCGGTGGTCAGCAGGTAGGCGTACGTGTAGTCGACGAGGGCGGACGCCAGACCCTCAAGTTGCACCTTGACGCTCATGCGACCGAGTCTCCCACGACCGGCGGGCTCGGGCTAGGGAGCCGGTTTCTTATAGCGAAAGAGTGACTCTTGCGCGAACGACGCGATCAGTTCACCCGCCCGGTCGAATACCGCGCCGTTGAATAGCCCTCGCCCACCGCCGGTACGCCGCGGCAGCAAGTTGAACAAGTGCCACTCGTTCATGTCCGGAAGCTGGTGCAGCCAAATCACGTGGTCGATGCTCGCCAGGAACCCGATCTCGGGCGTCATTGCATCGCGCAGCCCGGTGCCTGCATCAGTCAGGTACGTCAGCGCGGCGGCGTGCACGATCCGGTCGTCTGGAAGCTTCGTGGAGACGCGGGCGAGGAAGTTCATTGGCATGTGTTCTCGGCCCTTGGGCTCGCGGTCAGCACGCATTTCAACCGAATGCAGGCGGCCAGAGGGCCATGCATACAAGGCGTCTGGGTCGCCGATCTCCTTCGCGTCGACCATCTGCGCGTCCGGCCCGTCGTGTTTCGAGTGAAACGACACGGATGCGTTGAAGATGACCTCACCCTTTTGTACCGCGACCACCCGCCGCGAGGAGAACGAGCCACCGTCAAAGTCGACCTCGACCTTGAACACCACGGGGATGGACGGGTCGCCGCCACGCAGGAAATAGCAGTGGATCGAGTGCGGATCGCGTCCTGCCGGCACCGTGTTACCCGCGGCGTACAAGGCCTGGGCCGCGACCTGACCGCCATACAACGGCCAGCGCTCCGGAAACAGGTAGGTCGAGCGAAATAGTCGCTCCTCAAGTGTCTCCAGAGTGAGAATCTCCAGCAACTTGTCATTCTCGCTCATTGACACCCCTTATCGACGCGTTGATCATTGCCGACTAACTTAGCCAACGCCCGGGGCTGCATCCGCGTGCGCCCCGTTACGCCGCTCAGCGCGACACCCGTTGGCCGATCCGTCACGAATGTCTCGCCATCTGCGGCAAGTCGCGGCTCGATCCGCGAGAAAGCTGCGCCGCGGACACTTGGCGGTCCGGCTGTATTGACCCGCACCCCGATTGGGTTGACGATGCAGATAGGTGAAGATCCGACGACGATTGGGCGTAGGCCGTGAGCAGCGATCACCTCGCCGAACCGTGGCAACCGACCAGCTACATGGACCCGGACACGACGTTTCGGCATCGACGGCCGGTGCACGACCTGATCACAACGATCACCCCCACCGACGATCACTTCGTCCTGTCGCACTTCGGCAACGCGCGTATCAATCTCGCCGACTGGCGGCTGGAAGTCGATGGCCTCGTCGATCGAGACGCGAGATTGACACTCGAGGACGTACGCAGCTTCCCCCGACACGAGGTGCAGTCAGTCCTGCAATGCGGCGGTTTTCCGGACGACCCGCGGATAAATACGCACAACGCCTCGAACGCGATCTGGGCCGGCGCCGACCTCGCCGAAGTACTCGATAGCGTTGGCTTGGACCGGCGTACGTCGTTTATCTGGTCTTTCGCGCCGGACCACGGCACCTACGCGAGCTGGTCGGCGGACTACTACGTGAAGGACCTGCCGATCGAACGAGTTCGCGAGGGCGGCGTACTGCTTGCCTACGAGGTCAACGGCGAACCGCTAACGCCGGAACATGGATTTCCGCTGCGGCTGTTAGTGCCCGGTTTTTATGGCACGAACTCGGTGAAATGGCTGTGCCGCATCGCGGCGGCCGACCATCGCGCACCCGGATTGTTCTCGACCGAGCTCTACAACGACCCGATTCCCTCCCCTAGCGGCGGCATGCCGCAGCGGAAGCCGGTCTGGGCGGTCGCGCCGGACTCGATCATTGTCTCGCCGCGACAGCACGAACGGATCACCCACACCTCCGTATCCGTCTGGGGCTGGACGTGGGCCGCGGACGAGATCGCGACAGTCGAGGTCAGCCTCGACGACGGCCGCAGTTGGCAGCGGGCTGACGTCGCGGGCCGGGTCCAGCACTCGTGGCAGCGGTTCGAGTTCTTAGGATCGAGCGAGTTGGTCGGCAAGACCGTAGTCATCGTCCGCGCAACGGACATACACGGCACGCGCCAGCCACTGGAAGACGCCCGTAACACGGCCCACCGGATCGGTGTCGTTCTGACCTAGCACCCGATGGCCAGTTCGGGACAGCCGGTAGCATGACCAAGTTGCGTAAGCGGCGCGTGGCCTCCATAGCTCAGGGGATAGAGCATCGGTTTCCTAAACCGTGTGTCGCAGGTTCGAATCCTGCTGGGGGCACAAACTGCTGGTAACCGAGAAGGCCGCAGTTCGCGCATCTGCGATGCCCAAGGCATACCGGTTGTCCGAAGATCATCGCCGTCATCGGCTATCTGGCGCAATATCGAGGGTTACGCTGAAGTCGCTTTACGCCGGACCGCATTTGTGGATTCGTCACTAGGCCGACGCGTAAGCGCAACGGGGAGCGGGCAAATCATGGGGTCAACAGCAGTAATCACCGGGGCCAGCAGCGGCATTGGGCTGGCAACGACACGGGCGTTGGCGGGCGCCGGGTGGCACGTCGTAGCAACGGCACGCCACCCAGAATCAGCGCAGTCGCTACGGGACATTGCTGACGAGCTACCCAACGTGGAGCTGCGAACGCTCGATGTCACAGACGACCAGTCCGTCGACTCGTGCATCGGCTCGGTCTATGCCGATCGGGGCAGCATCGAGCTGCTCGTCAACAACGCTGGCGCCGGACACCGCGGCACACTGGAGCAACTCTCACTGCAGGAAATATCCCAGTCGATGGAGCTCAACTTCTTTGGCGTGGCTCGCGTGACCAAGGCCGTCCTACCCGCGATGCGGGCGGCGCGCTCGGGACGAGTCATCACCGTGACGAGTCTCAACGGTCTCGTTGCGTTGCCGTTCAGCGACGCATACAACGCGGCCAAATTCGCCGTCGAGGGTCTCATGGAAAGCCTGGCGACAGTCATGCGGGAGTTCGGCGTACACCTTTCCTTGCTGGAACCCGGGCCCGTGCGTACGGCGTTTTTCGCCAACGTAGGTGGGCATGCGAGCAACATCGATGCCGAGGACCCCTACCGCGAGCTCATCAATCGATTCAACGAACGGATAACGGCGATGGGTTCGAGTGGCCAGTCGGCGGAATCGGTCGCCGACGTGATCCGCGAGATCGCCGCGGATCCGTCTCCGGCGCTGCGTTACCAACCGTCGACCGACGCACAGGCCATCGCCGCCCAGAAGCTCGTCGACACCACCGGGCGGAGCATCCTGGCCGGTACCGGCGCCCTGCTTCAGCCTTAATACGCGGACCCCGGCATCTGGCCGTCGCCAATCAGGATGCGCATGGCAAGTCCGCGGCCAGCCGAGTCCCGACCCCGAGTTCGCTATCGAGGTGGAAACGGCCGCCGAGAACATCAACCCGGTCCGCCAGCCCACGCAGGCCGTTGCCCACACTCAGCGCCGCCCCGCCGGTGCCGTCGTCGGCGACCTCCACGAACAGACGGTCACCGGCGCGTTCGACGCGCACATCCAGCTTCTGCGCCTTCGCATGCTTCAGCGCGTTCGCCAGTCCCTCGGCGATCACGAAGTACGCCGTGCTTTCGACACGCTCGGATAACCGGCCGTCGGTGATATTCAGGTACAGGCTGGTCGGCACGGGCATCCGGTCGACAAGGTCTTCCGTTGCAGCGGCCAAGCCGCGCTCGATGAGTGTCGATGGCATGACATCGTGCACGAGTCGGCGCAGTTCGGCAGCGGCCGCATCGATGCCGACGCGGAGGGCCGTCGCCTGTCGGGCCGTCGCGAGCGCCGACTCGGGCGCATTCGCGATCTGCTGAGCTTCCAGCGCAAGCAACACAAGCCGCACCTGGATTCCATCGTGGAGATCGCGAGCTATTCGCCGTCTCTCGCGATCGGCCGCGGCGACCAGACGCGCACGAGAGCGCCACAGCGCGTCCTGGCTCGCGCGCAGTTCGGCGAGTAGCCGTTCGTGTTCGGCCGCAATCGCTATCACCCGACCCGCGGCGCGGACAACGTCCGGATCGTCGTTCAGCGCAGCGTCGTAAACAATTGCGCCAATACGCGCCCCTGCCAGTTCCAGCTCGACACTCGCTCGCTCGGCCTGTGGTCCGGGCAGTTCAATTTGCGTGCCGGACGAATCGACCCAAGCCTTCTGCTCGGGCACCCAAAACACGATTTGAACAGAGTTGTCTCCAAGAGCCTGAGCGAGCGCGTCGACCAGGCTCAGGCGAGCGGCACCGGTAGCACCGAGCCAAGTCCCCAACTCGTCGAGCGCTCCAGTGCGCGCGAACCCGCCGCGCAGAACACCAAGGGTGAATGCGATCGGGATCCCTCCGAACACGACCAGCTGCACCGTGGCGCCGGCTAGCGGGGACAGGCCGAAAATATTCTCAAGCAAGAACGACCGAAGCGAAATCGTGAGCACCGCGAGCATGCCGTAGGCGAAAAGCGGCCCGAGCACGCGGAAGTGTGCGGCGTCGGCACGCTTCAGTCTCTGCGCAAGGATCACCGCGGTCGCCACGACAACGAGCGCCCCGGCTGCGCGCTGAACCCACTCTCCGACCAGCAGCAGATCTGCACGATCGGCGACACTCAACGGCGATGGCGCCGACTTATCAAACAGATATAGCGGCGCCTGCAGGACGAAAGAGACGACGTACGCGGCAACTACCGTTGCCCTCGAAGCGCGTGTGCGCAGCCGGCCAGCCGGAAACGCCAGCAGCAGATGAATAGTCACGGCGAATACGGCAGTGGCGCATACCGTGCCGAACGCGGCGATCCCAGGAATATCCGTATTGGCCAGACTTGCGGCAAACACCATGAATCCGCCGAACACGAGAAGCGCACCGATCCGGTTGCTCGGTCGTCTGAGCCACGCCAAGATGCCGGCGGCGACGTAAACCCAGAAAACCGCGGCAAACAGCACATGGGCCCACCACACGTCACCCGAACCCGGCAGCACAACACCGAGTTGAATACAGCCCAGGCCGAGGGCTGCCGCGGCGAGCATTGAAGATGCGCGGCCAAGGGATCGTGAACGCGGTAGGCGCGCTGTGCCCAAGGCAACCATCCACTGATCGTATGACTTGCATCGTCGCGCGATCGACGAGCGGCATCGACAGTCGGTGGCCCACGATAGGCCAGGGTGGCCAGTGGCGCGCCGCGTGCCTGACGACGTCCGAACACCGACCTAGGTCTATGGCGCCCTGGATGCCGATCGCGGCATCCTTGACCGGGGGAAGCGTGCGCGGCGGTGCGGGTCGCTCAGCCGCGCACGCTGAGTGAGTCGTCAGCGCAAATTAGTGAACAGCGCGGATCAGTCAGCAGCGTAAAAACGGGAGGCACGCGTCATGGAGTCCAAATCATGAGTAGCACGAGTACGCGGGCCGCCCGGTCGACGACGAAGCCCACTGCTGTCAAGCGCCGCGGTGCCCTCTTCGATAGTGCGTTCCATGATGGGTTCGGGCAATGGCCGGTCGGCTACATCCCTGTGGGCGGCGCCGATATGGGCGACATCGTGGCAGTTGCAAACGTTGTCGCTGACGGTGACGACTCGGCGTTCTACGACGCCTGGGTGGATGCGGCGGCGACGAAGTACTCCGAAGCCGAGGCAGTGCTCGCGGCGGGACATCCGCAGAGCGCGCGCGATCTGTTCCTGCGATCGAGTTGCCTGTACGCGGCGGCGTACCACCCGCTGTACGGCACACCGGTCGACCCGAGGCTGTTGAGTGCCTTCAATAAGCAGATGAACGCCTTTCGGCGCGGCATGGAGTTGTCGACGGTACCCGTGCATCCGGTCGCCATCCCATACGAGAACACCGAACTCCCGGCGTACCTCGTGCCCGCCTTCGGTCGCGAGACCGAGGTACGCCCACTGCTGATCCTCAACAACGGATACGACGCCACGATCACCGATCTCTACTTCGCCTCAGGGATCGCCGCGTTGCGGCGCGGATATCACGTCCTGATGTTCGACGGGCCCGGTCAAGGGGCGATGTTGTATGAGCGAGGCGTATCACTTCGGCCGGACTGGGAGGTCGTGATCGCCGCCGTTGTCGACTACGCCGAGACGGTCAAGATCGTCGATCGCGCGAAAATCGCGCTCAGCGGCTGGAGTCTTGGTGGCTACCTCGCTCCTCGCGCAGCCTCAGCCGAACCGCGTCTTGCCGCGTGCATCGCAGATCCGGGCCAGTGGGATATCGCCGAATCGATTCGAGGCTTTGCGATGAGGTTCGGCGCCAGCGCCGAGGATGTGGCCGACCTCGACAACCTGCCCGACGCGACGATCGAAGGCATGTGGAGCGCAATTCAGGCCGACAGGCAACTTCGCTGGGCCATCGTGCAGCGCGGGTTGTGGGCCAACGGCGCGAAAAACCTGCGCGAGTTCATCAGTAAATCCGCGCGCTACACACTGAAGGACCGTGTCGGGAGGATCCGCTGCCCGATGTTATTGACCGCAGCGGAGCACGATCCGCTGGCAGTGGCGACCTCCGATTTCTACGACGCGCTGACGAGCGAGAAGACGCTGCTGCGGTTCACTGCCGCCGAGGGTGCCGGTGAGCACTGCGAGATGGGCAACCGCTCCCTGCTCAACCAGCGAGTGCTCGATTGGCTCGATGACACGTTGTCGCCGGACGCGCCGTCGTCAAGCTGACCTAGGGAACCCCAGCACACCGCACCCGCACGCGAGATTGGACACCGGGCGATGACGATCTTCATGGCAAACCGCCGCTTCTGCGCTGCTGCAGCCCTGATCGCGGTCGCGTCACTAGCACTCTCCGGCTGCGCGGCAGATGCCGCTTCGAGTAGCGCAGCGAGCACGACCTCGGCCGCGACTGCGCCCGCCGAGACCGCTGCGCTGTTCCAGAAGACGCTAGATGACACCCGCGCTCAGGGCGACTTCCCCGGAGTGATCGCCGAAGTAGTCTCGCCAGGCGGCACCTGGATCGGCGCTTCGGGCACCGCGCGGTCGGGATCGAGCGCCGCTCCGACGCCGGCCGACCATACGAGGATCGGATCTCTCACCAAGACCATGACAGCAACAGTTCTGCTGCAGCTCATGCAGGAGCACAAGCTGTCACTCGACGACACGATTGGAAAGTACGTCCCTGACCTCCCGAACGGTGACACGGCGACGTTGCGGCAACTCGCCGATATGACGAGCGGGATCCCTTCGTACACCGCCAATCCGCAGTGGCAGAGTCAGGTGTTCGCCGACCCGGACCGGCAGTGGAAGCCGCAGCAGCTCGTCGACTTCGTGATCGGAACACCGGCCGACTTTGCCCCAGGCGCCGGCTGGGAGTATTCCAATACCAACTACGTACTCCTGGGCATGGTGATTGAGAAGGTCACGGACGAGCCGATCGCTGCCGTGTTCAAGAAGCGCCTTTTTGATCCACTCGGCATGAAGCACACGTCGTTTCCAACGGGCACCAACGCCATCCCGAGCCCACATCTGAACGGCATCTCAAACCAGGGCCAGGATCCCGGGAAAAGTGTTGACGCGACCCTGTTCAGTCCGTCCATCGCGTTCACGGCGGGCGAGGTGATTTCCACTCTTGGGGACCTGAAGACATGGGGAGACGCGCTATTCACCGGCAAGGGAATCCTAAAGCCGTCCACTGAGAAACTGCGACGCAACTCTGTCATTCGCGACATCCCACCGATGACCGCAACGGCCGGATACGGCATCGGCATTGGCGACCGAAACGGTTGGTGGGGTCACGATGGCGACATACCGGGCTACACCACGTCGCTCTTTCACAACGACAAGCTGAACACCACGATCATCGTCCTCGTCAACAGCGACATCCCATTCGGTAGCGCCAGCACGAGTCCCGCGACGGCGGTGTTCGCCGCGTTGGTTTCGGCGCTGAAGTGAGTCATCCATCGAGGGCGGCGATCATTGTGGGCGGCAACACCAGGTCACCGGCCGCGAGATTCTCCTCCAGGTGCGCCACGCTGGCCGTTCCTGGTACGAGAAGCACATTCGGCGCGTGCGCAAGTAGCCAGGCGAGCCCAATCTGCACGGGAGGGACACCGAGGGTGGCCGCCGCGTCGCTGACGACGGGGTCGTCTGCGACGTTCGGGAACCTCGCAAACGCGCTGCCGAGCGGGAAGAACGGGACCCAGGCAATGCCTTCCGCGATACAGAGCGCCAAGAGGTCTTCGTGCTCACGACTGATCACGTTGTACGCGTTCTGCACACATGCGATGCCCGCTGGCAGGGCGGTCCGCAGGTCGTCGAGAGTGACGCCGCTGAGCCCGATCGCGCCGATCTTGCCTTCGTCTCGTAGCGCGATCATTGTCGCGAGTTGATCCTCGATCGGGACGACCTGGTCACCATCGGCCTCGATGCCAGGTCCGTCCCCGAGCCGCCGGAGGTTGACCACCGCCAGCCGGTCAGCCCCGAGGCCGCGCAGGTTGTCCTCAACGCTGGCCCGCAGGTCGCCGGGACGCTGTGCCGGCCGAAGTGGAATCGGGCCACCTGGGTTAGAGTCGGCGCCAACCTTAGTGACCACGACAACCTCGTCAGTGGCGTGCAGCGCACGACTGAGCACATCGTTGGCGAATCCGTCGCCGTAGAACTGGGCGGTGTCAACGTGGCTCACTCCAGCTTCCACAGCGCGGCGAACGAGTCCGATCGCCGCCTTCGGGTCTTCGCGCAGTCGCTCGAGCTGCATGGCGCCGTAGCCAATACGGGCGACCTGATGTCCGGCGAGCAGCGCGGAGCCGCCCGGTAATGCGGTGCTGGGTGATCTTGTCATGGGCTGGCCTCCGGTCGTGAAATACTCTTGGTAAGCGGAGGAACATCCGCTACGCCAACTCTAGCATTAACGGAGGACCCTCCGCTTTGACCGAAGCTACCCGACGCCCTAAGCGAGCCGACGCGCAACGCAACCGTGAACGACTGATCGCGGTCGCACGCGATGCCTTCGTCGCCACTGACACAGCCACCTCGCTCGAGGCAGTGGCTCGCGCGGCAGGCGTGGGCATCGGCACCCTGTATCGCCACTTCCCCACGCGTGAGGCACTTGTCGACGCCGTCTATGCCGCCGAACTCGACGACGTCACCGGATGCGCTCCCGAACTCCTGCGGATACACCCGGCCGATGTCGCTCTTCGCGGCTGGATGGATCGGTACGCCGCATTCGTGACGACCAAGCGCGGGATGCTCGACACCCTCCGGTCCGGCTGGGCGGCCGGCACGATCGCCACACCGGACACTCGGGCTCGGATCACCCAGGTGTTGGCGGACTTCCTCGAATCCGGAGCAACGCAGCGCGTCCTCCGCGACGACGTCCCTGCAGAGGACGTCACCACTGCTCTCGTCGGAATCTTCCTTTCCACCGCCACGGTCGGCAACCCCGCACAGGTCGAGCGATTACTTGACCTGCTGGTAGCGGGACTGCGCCCGTAGCCGCATCCGTGTCGGAAAGAAACCGGAAGTGCGGGTTCCACCGGCAACTTGCTGAGGACGACGGCTTGGCGCTGCAGGAGTCAACAGGATGCCGATCCCGAGGCTGGCCGCCAAGAGCGCCGCGCGCCAGGGATTGCCCATGTCGCCTCCTAGCGTTTGTCGTGACGCGAGGGCCACTCCCGGTGCGATTCCAGCCCACGTAAGGACAGCGATCGCAGGGGCTATACGTGGATACGGTCTCGTAACCGAAGACTGAGAAGGAGCGCGAACACCGGGCCGAGCAACAACGTTGCGATGGCCCATTGAAGGCCGAAGTGGTCACCGATCAAACCAAGAACAGGAGCGAAAATCCCGCCGGCGGACACCGCAAGGCCAATGGTGACGCCGGACGCCGTACCGAGGTGGTTGGGCAGGTAATCCTGACTCAGCGTGGTCTGCACCGAAAACGGGCAGTAGATCCCGAAGGCAACGCACACCGCCGCAATCCAGGCCAGCGTCGTGTTGGGTGCCAGCAGCAGAAACACGAGCGCTGGAATCGCTACGGTGTAACCGATCCGGATCGTTACGACCCGTCCAATGCGGTCGGCCAGCCAACCGCCGAACACCGTCGAAGCCGCGCCGAGACCTAGGAATGACGTCAATACCGCGGCGCCGATTGCCTTCGACGCCGAATACTCCTTGATGACGTACACGGCGACGAGGGTCGACATACCGAAGTAGACGATCGAGCGCATGATCACCATCGCGGTGAGCCAGCGGAAGGACCGCCAATCGTCGGTCTGCGGCTCGACGTCCTTGGTCTTAGTACCCGCACGACTACGCATGCGTTCTTTGACCCGACGATTGAATGCCAGGAACACAACCGCCATGACCACCGCTGGAATAACCAAAATCGGCGTACTAACGAGCCCGAATGCCAGCAGCAGCGGCGTTGCGAGCGCTGGACCGAGCGCGAGGCCGATGTTGCCACCCACTGCAAACCAGCTCATGCCCTGCGCCGACGTACCGGCAGCGAGGCGTGCGGCCTTTGCCGCTGCCGGGTGGTACGCCGCCACACCGATGCCGGACAGCGCGACGGCACACCACACCTGCCAGTACGCCGAACCAAGCCCCGCCAGGCCGATGCCGATCCCGGCAACGAGCAGACCGATCGCGGGTAACCACGGCATGTGCCGCTTATCCGCGAGAATCCCGAACACCGGCTGGATCACCGAAGACAGCACCGTCGCGGCGAGGGTGATGCCGGCGGCGGCGGTATAGCTGTAGCCGCGCTCGAGGATCAGGAACGGGATAATTGCCGGCACCGCGCCCTGATAGATGTCGTCGACGGTATGACTGGCCATCAACATGCCGAGCTGTCGCGGGTCGATCACGCGGTTGCGAGCTTTGCGTTCGGTGCGCGTCTCGGCGTTGGTCACAGTCGCGGCCATCAGGACTCCCTCACTGCTGGCTGTTTACTGTCGATGAGTCGTTCAAGTCTTGCCTGTGTGTCGCTCAGGTGGTCCAACGTCGCGGCGCCCGCCGCGTCGGGATCCCCCGCCCGGATCGCTTCGGCCAAAGCGACATGCACCGCGTGCGAGGCGTTCCGTGGGCCGGGGTCCTGCGTGAGGCCGGTAAGTGTCGTGCGCAATGCCGCGCTGAAGGAGGCGAAGACCTCAGACAGCACGGAGTTGTGCGCGGCGGTCACGACCGCCCGATGGAAGTCGAGATCGGCGTCGACGTAAGCCGGCAAGCGGCGCGCCGACAGCGCGCGCTTACGCCGGACGAGTGCCTCATCCATGCGCTGCAGGTCGGCGGGTGTACGGCGTACCGCGGCCAGTCGCGCGGCCTGCAGCTCGAGCCCTTGGCGTACTTCGTAAACCTCGATCATTTGTGCCCTACGCAAAGTAGTAGCGAGGTCCGTGGCCGGCGGCCGATCTGCCAGCACAAACGTTCCTGCGCCCTGGCGCGACTGAACCCAACCGGCGTTGGCGAGCGCACGCAATGCCTCGCGCACGGTCGAGCGGCCGACGCCGAGTTGTTCGGCAAGCTGCTGCTCGGGAGGCAGTCGCTCACCGACCGCCCACTCCCCTGCGGTCAGCTGCTTTTGCAACTCCGCCACGGCTTGTTCGGCCAGTACCGCACGCCGCAACTGTCCGACCGCCATGGCACCCCTTCGCAGGTTGTCTGATGAATTTACGATAAGTGATTCATGCCGCTGAGCACAAGTCTCCGTCGCCACGAACCCGGACTATCGGCGATATGCGATCGGCCACAGAACCAGCGACCGAGCCAGATTCGCCAGGCGAGAGGGGTTCGACCTGGGATAGACAAGAGGCATGATTCAGCGACCTCAACGCCGCAAGTCAGCCCGCCGGTCGGCGTACCTTCTGTCCTTAGCCCTTGTCGCGACCGGGTGTAGCAGCTCCCCTGAGGAGCCCGAAGTTGCCCCCGCCCACCAGTACGCAAGCCGCCCGGATCTTGCCGCGCCGATCGCCGAGCCAACCTCCCCCGGCCTCGCCCCGGCCCGCATTTCCGATCACGTCGTACTCCTTGGCCCGAAGGGCGAGACCTGCCCAACCGACGGTCCGCTGATCACCGACACGTCCGGCGAACCGGTGTGGATCGGTCCCAACGGCGACGAGGTCTTCGATCTTCGTGTCCAGCAGTATCAAGGACAGCCGGTCCTGACCTGGTGGTCCGGCAAGCTGGCCAAGGGCTACGGGTACGGCGGTGTCACTGTGATGGATACGTCGTACAAGAAGATTGCCACGGTGACCACCGGCGGCGATGTCAAGAAAGGCAACGCAGACGCCCACGAAGCGAGGATCACGGCGCACGGCACAATGCTCGTGACCGCGTACGTGCCCGTCAAGCACGACCTCACCAAGGTGGGCGGTCCAAAGGACGGCTGGATCCTGGATGGGGTGATTCAGGAAATCAACATCGCTACCGGCGCCGTCGTCTTCGAATGGCACTCACTCGACCATGTGCCAGTCACAGACACGAAGTCAAAACCCGAGGGTGATCCGGACAAGGACGATGATGACTCCGGCACAAAGGACGCGCCATTCGACTACTTCCACATCAATTCGATCTCGGAAGACACCGACGGCTCGCTGCTGGTATCGGCTCGCAACACGCATTCGGTCTACAGCATTTCGCGCGACAGCGGCGACGTGAACTGGATCCTGGGCGGTAAGTCGAGCGACTTCAAGATGGGCGAAGGTACGACGTTTGCCTGGCAGCATGACGCGGAACGTCAGGCCGACGGGACTCTGACCCTGTATGACAACTCGGCGCTGCCGGCCACAGCGGAAAACTCGCGCGGCCTGCGGCTCAGTCTTGACATGGCCTCGATGACCGCCACGGTTGTCACGGAATACCTACCGCCCACGAATCGGCTGTCCGGCAGCCAAGGGAGCGTGGATGTGCTCGACAACGGCAACGTCTTTGTCGGCTGGGGATCGAAGGGATACTACTCGGAATACAAGGCAGATGGCACGCTGATCTCCGATATGGCCATCGGCGGCTGTCAGAGTTATCGCACTTTTAAGCAGCCATGGGTAGCGACTCCGACCGACTCTCCCGCCGCCGTCCTCGACGACGACAAGGCCACGATCAAGGTCAGTTGGAATGGCGCGACCGAGGTGGCGTCGTGGCGGCTGATCACCGGCCCGGACAAGGCGAACGCATCCGCGCAATCCCCTGTACCGATGAAACATTTCGAGACCAGCCTGCCAGTCCCGGACGGTTCGACGTACGTCGCAGTCCAGGCGCTTAATGCGCACGGGCTGGTCATCGGCGAGACCGAACCCGCCTAAGCCTGGTATTCGCTCCCGCGCTCTGTTCTGATTGACAATGCTGGCCGTCAAGCTGGCGGCGGCGATCACACGGGAGGGGAAACCCATGAGTTCATCCATAGATGCCGTGCTGCAGGGAGCAGTCGATGCTGGCGCCGTACCAAATGTCGTGGCGATGGCGGCCGATCGCAACGGAACCATTTACGAGGGCGCGGCCGGACCGCGGACGGTCGGGCAGGGCGAGCCGGTAACCGCCGACTCGCTGTTTCGGATCGCTTCGATGACAAAGATGGTCGCCACCGTGGCCGCCCTCCAGCAGCTCGAGCAGGGCAAGCTCGACTTGGACGCACCGGTCGAGCAGTACTGCCCGCAATTCGCCGATGTCAAAGTGCTCGACGGCTTCGACGCAGACACGCCACGGCTGCGGGCACCGGCGACCAAGGCGACCGTCAGGCAGCTTGCGACACATACCAGCGGGCTGTCTTACTGGTTCTGGAACGCCGACATTGTCAAGTGGGAAGCGGTCACGGGCACCAGCAACGTGCTCGGCGGCAAGGACGAAATCTTCAACGCACCCATGATCGCCGACCCTGGCACCAAGATCGAGTACGGCATCAACATCGACTGGCTCGGCAAGGTCGTCGAGGCCACCAGTGGTGAGTCGCTACGGGACTACATCGAAGCACACATCGCTGGCCCGCTAGGAATGTCGGACACGACGTTCCTGATGGACGAACAGCAGCGCGCCCGTTCCGTACCCATCCACGTCCCTGGCGAGGACGGCGCATGGGTTGCTACCGATGTCGACTGGAATCAGCAGCCAGACTGGTGGGCAGGCGGCCACGGGCTGTACTCCACGCCGCGTGACTATCTCAAGTTTCAGCAGATGCTGCTCGGCGGCGGGACATTCGGCGGCCAGAAAATCTTGGAGCCGGCGACCGTTGACGCTGCCTTTATCAATCAGGTAGGCGATCTGGAGTTTCCCGCAGAGGTCAAGACCGCCGACCCGAATTCCAGTTGCGACTTCAACGCCGGGCCAGGCAACAAGTGGGGCCTCGGGCTCATGATCAACACCCAGCAGCAGCCGGGAATGCGCGCCGCCGGCAGCGGCACGTGGGCAGGCATCTGCAACACGCACTTCTGGATCGACCGCGACACTGGCATCACGGGGGCGACGTACACCCAGTTCTTGCCCTTTGTGACGCCAGCGTCGATGCAGATGTACGCCGACTTCGAGAAGGCGCTGTACGCCTCCCTCTAGCGGCAACTTGCGACTACCGGTTACCGGCCTGGACGTCATCGGCAATGATCAGGTGACAGATCCCGAGTAGAACTGGATGGTTGCCATGTCGGATGTCCTTGCCGAGTACATCGAAAAGTATTCGAACTGGGGAAGGTGGGGTGTCGACGACGAACTTGGCGCCCTCAACTTCGTTGGTCCAGACCAGATCAAGTCTGCGGCCGGCCTGGTGACCGACGGCAAGGTCATCTCGTTGTCCCTGCCGTACGACGCCAACGGTCCGCAGATTGGCGGTGGGCGGACCAATCCGCAACTGTTCATGACCATGACCGGTTCGGACGCGGCCTCGGGGCGCCAGGATCGGCTGCGCCGTGGTGGCGGTGACGCCAAGGGGTTCGGGTATGCCGATGACTACATCGTCATGCCCAACCAGTGCGGCACTCAGTGGGACGCATTCGCGCACATCTTCTACAAGGGGAAGATGTATAACAACCGGGACGCCTCCGAGGTCGACTCCCGCGGTGCGCACCGCAATGGAATCCAGAACTTCACCGGCAAGATAGTGATGCGCGGTGTGCTGCTGGACATCCCGAAACTGACCGGACGGGCCGCTATGGATCCGGGCGAGGCGGTCACTACTGCGATGCTCGACGACGCGTGTGCGGCCGAGGGTGTGGAGATTCGCAGCGGCGATGCCGTACTCGTGCGGACGGGGCATCTCGGCGTACGGCGCAATGAGTGGCGGGACTACGCCGGCGGTGCGTCCCCCGGGCTGTCGCTGCACACCGCTCCGTGGCTGCACGAGCACGAGGTCGCTGCGATCGTCACCGATACATGGGGAATGGAAGTAAAGCCCAACGAGATCGACGTTTACCAGCCACTGCACATCGTCGCCCTCACCTACATGGGGATCCCGATCGGCGAGATCTTCGACCTCGAAGCGCTCGCAGAGGACTGCGCGGCCGACGGACGGTACGAGTTCATGTTCAGCGCCTCTCCCCTGCCCATCACGGGCGCTGTCGGCTCGGCCCTCAGCGCGCTCGCCATCAAATAGGTTCCCGCGGATGACCGGTCAGCGGCATAGGGCACGATGGGTAAACGATGGCGCTAATCGATCACCTCCCCGAAAACACCGACCCCGACTCGTTGTACGACGCATTCGCGACGTCCACCGCACGGGCCGGTCTAGAGCTCTACCCTGCTCAGGACGAGGCGCTGATCGAGATCCTCTCCGGATCCAACGTCATCGTCGCGACCCCGACTGGCTCAGGCAAGAGCCTGATCGCGGCCGGTGCGCAGTTTGCCGCGCTCGCACAAGGTAAGCGAAGTGTCTACACTGCGCCCATCAAGGCGCTTGTCTCGGAGAAGTTCTTCGCGCTGTGCGACATGTTCGGTGCGGAAAACGTCGGCATGCTCACCGGGGACGCCTCGGTCAACCCGGACGCGCCCATCATCACCGCAACCGCGGAAGTCCTTGCCAATAAGGCACTTCGGGAAGGACCAGGCGCCGACATCGGGCTCGTGGTCATGGACGAGTTCCACTTCTACTCCGACCCAGACCGCGGCTGGGCATGGCAAGTGCCGCTCATCGAGCTACCCCAGGCACAGTTCGTGCTGATGTCCGCGACTCTTGGCGACACGTCTCGCTTCGAGTCCGAACTCACCCGTCGTACCGGCCGCACCAGCACGACAGTCACGTCGGCGGAGCGACCCGTCCCGCTCAACTTCGAGTACGTCGTAACGCCGGTCCACGAAACGCTCGAAGAACTCTTGTCCACGCATCAGGCGCCGGTGTACGTCGTACATTTCACCCAGGCTTCGGCGCTCGAGCGCGCTCAGGCGTTGTCCAGCTTGAAGGTGTGTACGCGTGAAGAAAAGGACGCGATCGCAGCAAAGATAGGAAACTTCCGGTTCCGTTCGGGATTCGGTAAGACGCTCTCGCGCCTGGTTCGCATGGGCATCGGCGTACACCACGCAGGCATGCTCCCCCGCTATCGGCGACTCGTCGAGACACTCACCCAGGCGGGGCTGCTCAAAGTCATTTGCGGCACCGACACTCTCGGCGTCGGTATCAACGTACCCATCCGCACGGTCCTGTTCAGCGGGTTGAGCAAGTACGACGGCGTACGGCAGCGGCACCTGCACGTCCGCGAGTTTCACCAGATTGCCGGCCGCGCGGGGCGAGCCGGCTACGACACGGTCGGCACGGTCGTCGTACAGGCGCCAGAGCATGAGGTCGAAAACTACAAGGCACTGGCCAAAGCGGGCGACGATCCGAAGAAGCGCCGCAAGGTGGTACGCAAGAAACCACCACAGGGATTCGTGTCGTGGAGTGAGAAGACGTTCGATTACCTCATCGGCGCCGCCCCGGAACCTCTCGTATCGCGGATGCGGGTCAGTCACTCCATGCTGCTCAACGTAATCGCGCGCCCCGGGCCACCGCCGGAGCAACAGGACGGACGTAACAGTGCGTTCGAGGCAATGCGCCACCTGTTGCGCGACAACGATGAGGACCGCCGATCGCAGAACCGGCTGGTCCGCGAGTCAATCAGCATCTACCGCGCGCTGTTGGCCGGCGGAGTCGTCGAGCAACTCAACACGCCGGACGCCGACGGCCGCCTAGTCCGACTGACAGTTGATCTCCAGGAAAACTTCGCTCTGAACCAACCGCTGTCGCCATTTGCAGTGGCTGCGCTCGAGCTTCTGGACGTCGAAGATCCCACCTATGCACTGGATGTCGTGTCGATTCTGGAGTCGACCTTGGAGGACCCGCGCACGATCATCTCGGCCCAGCGTTCCAAGGCCCGTGGCGAGGCTGTTGCGGAGATGAAAGCCGACGGGATCGAGTACGACGAACGGATGGAGCTACTTGAGGACATCGCGCACCCCCAGCCGTTGCGCGAGCTACTAGAGGCGGCGTACTCCCGATATCGGTCAGGGCATCCGTGGATCGCCGACTACGAGCTGCAGCCTAAAACGGTCGCACGGGACATGTTCGAGCGTGCAATGACGTTCACCGAATATGTTTCCTTCTATCAGCTCGCCCGTTCCGAAGGCATGGTGCTGCGCTACCTCTCTGACGCCTACAAGGCTTTGCGACACACGGTTCCGGATACGGCTCGTACCGAGGATCTCTCCGATCTAACGGAATGGCTCGGTGAGGTTGTGCGACAGACCGACTCGAGCCTGCTCGACGAATGGGAGCAGCTGGCCTCCGGGGACACGTCGGTGGAGGTTCGACCGGAGATGGTCGACGACGAACCACGACCGGTTACCGGTAACAAACGCGCGTTTCGAGTGCTGGTGCGCAATGCACTGTTTCGCCGGGTCGAGCTGGCGGCGCTACGCCGGTACGACGAACTCGGCGCGCTCGACGTCGAAGCCGGCTGGGACGCGGAAGCGTGGGAGGAAGCGCTGACGGCGTACTTTGACGAATACGACCGCATCGGGACCGGTCCGGACGCTCGAGGGCCGGCGATGCTCACGATCGAGGAGTACGACGATCGCTGGGAGCTGCGTCAGATCTTCGACGACCCTGACTCCGATCACGACTGGGGGATCTCTGCCGTCGTCGAGCTCGACGCCTCCGACAACGCCGGTACGGCTGTGCTCCAAGTGCGCGATGTTGGTCCGGTCAGGCAGTTCGCCGACTGACCTCCGTTTGATCGTGTGACGACGGCCGTAGAAAGATCCTGTCGGCCCTGGCCACTAGGCTCAATCTCGGCGATCATGGCAAAAGACGTGGGTTCCGAAGCCGCGCATACGCGCAGGCTGGGCGGACCACGCAGGCCAATGAGGGGGTGACGATGGAGTTCCGGATTCTCGGCGCATTCGAAGTCTGGAATGCTGGCCGTGAACTCGCTGTCGGGAAAGGCCGCCAGCGGACACTCCTCGCCCTGCTCACGGTTCGCCGCAACGAGTCGGTCAGCGTCGCGCAACTTCTCGATGAACTGTGGCCCGCCGGCGCTCCGCCGACCGCTCGCACGTCACTGCATCGATACATCAGCCAGTTGCGCAAAGTGCTCGGCCGGGACCGGCTGCAGACAACCTCGAATGGCTACGAACTGCGCATAGATGATCGCGAACTGGACTCGCAACGTTTTGTCAGCACCCTCGCGTCGGGTCACGCGAGCGCAGCGCTGAAGTTGTGGCGAGGCCCGGCGTTAGCCGAATGGGACGGTCTTGACTTCGCAATGTCGGAGATCGAGCGCCTCGCGGCGCTGCGCCTGGTCGCGATCGAGCAGCGCGTTGACGCCCTGATCGGCAGAGGCAAATACGCCGAGGCCGCCGCCGAACTCGAGGGCGAGACTCGTGAGCACCCCTTTCGCGAACGATTCCGCTATCTGCAGATGCTTGCCCTCTATGGCTCCGGTAGCCAGGGTGCTGCCCTGGAGGTATATGCCAGGACCCGTCGGGCATTGCTCGACGAGCTCGGCCTAGAGCCGTCGACCGAACTTGTTGACTTACATCAGCGGATCCTCAATCAGGACCCGAGCTTACTGAGCACTCGCCAGATCACCAATGAGCGGGCCGATCCCCCCACCGCGCTCCGAGACGCCCGCGCACCGTGGCCGTTTACCGCACGCGAAGAAGAGTTCAGCGTCCTCAAATCGGCCATTGTCCGCGGCAACGAGCGACCGGGCGCACCGTCGGGCGCGGTCGTTTACGGACAGCCAGGCGTGGGCAAAACGCGGCTGATCCAGGAAGCCGTCGCTTGGGCTCAGGATCAACAGATGCACACTGCCTGGGCGATCGGGACACGGTCGGCACGTCAAACGCCGTACGCCGCGCTGGCGCACCTGACGCCCGAGCTATCGGCCGCCTCGTTTGAGGACCCGGCCGGTCTCTACCGGGCATTCGCTGCCGCTCTTCTCGGCGCCGACCGACGACGATTCGTGTTGGCTATCGACGACGCTCACCTCCTCGACCCGGGCAGTGCCGCGCTAGTTTTGCATATCGCGCTCGCCGGCGCGGCGACCGTGATTGCCAGTGTGCGTCGAGGTGAGCCGACCCCCGACCCAATCACCACATTGTGGAAAGACGGGCTCGCCTTACGCGTCGACCTGCAACCGTTCTCGCCTGAGGAGACCGACACGCTCGTATCGACGGCGCTCGGCGGGCGGTTCAGCGCGCAAGCGTCACTCCGCCTTGCATCGGGTAGCCGCGGCAATGCGCTATATATCCGCGAGATGATCCTTGGCTCGACCGCTAGCGGTGGCTTGCGCCAGCATGACGGGATATGGGTCTGGGACGGACCTACCGACCTACCACCCAGGCTTGTCGATGCGGTCAGCGAACGGTTGGAAGGGCTCTCGAGTGTCGATCGCCACGCGCTAGCGATCATCGCACTCGGCGAACCGCTACCGATCACGGTTATCGAACAGATCATCCCTCCCGCCGCGATCGCCCGCATCGAAGCGGCCGGCCTTGCACAGCTCCACGACGAAGGCGGGGAAATCAACTGCCGGCTGGCTCATCCGCTGTACGGCGACGTGACCCTGGCGCAGCTCGGGGCGGCCGAACGACGCCGGCTACTACGCATCCTGTCCGATGCTCTCACCGAGTTCGGACGCCGAACCGATCAAGATCGGATGCGGATCGCTACCTGGCGGCTAGATGCCGGCGCGCATGTGTCCGCCGGCTACCTGACGCAAGCCGCGATAATCGCCAATCATGCATTCGACTATCGCCTCGGCGAACGACTCGCACAGGCTGCGGCAGATCGCGCCGGGGGGCCAGCCGCGGCCGTCGCTCTCGCCCAGTCCCTGAGTGGGCAGCAGAAGTTCACCGCAGCGGAATCCATCCTGGCCGCGAGCGAGACGCAGATTCTCGCCGCGCCGGATCACGCGCTCCAACACTCATACCTCACCGAACGCTTCAACGCCCTCTATCAAGGCCTCGCCCAGCGCGCTCCGACTCTGTCGATGCTCGATCGATTTGCAGCACAGCATTCTGACCGAGAATCGCGCTACTTTGTCGACGGCTATCGCGCCGCGATCGTGTTAGACGACGGTCGCATGCCGGACGTGTTGACCTTGACGGCAGCGGCCCTCAACGATCCGGACGCAAGTCCTGCCGCGACGTACCTGGCTGCCCGACTAACCGGTGAGGCCGCGGTATACCTAGGGCAAATGGCACTGGCCGAGTCGGCACGTGACCGGCTTCGACTACTCGCCGCCACGAGAGCGCCGGAGGCGGCTGCCGCTCAGACCACCGCAGATCTGCAAGCGAACATGCGCCACATTCTCGAGGGCCGGGCACTCGTGATGGAGCCGGTCCTCACCGCTTATATGCGCAAGGTCGGGGATAACCAGGACAAAATGGGCCTTGGACTTACCGGACTCGAACTCGGCACCACCCTGCTTATGAGAGGCAAGCCTCTTTCGGCTCGCGATGTACTTGTTGAAGCGATCGAGGCGTTTCAGCAGATGAATATCGGCGGCGTACTTCAGTGGGCTCATGCAATCCTCGCCCAAGCCTACGCATTGGTCGGTGACCTATCCGCCGCCAAGAAGGCGAGGCTGGCGGCTGATGCCGGCCCCACCACGCCCATGAGCATCCGTACTGAGGTGGACTTCACGGCCGCCGACGTACTCATCGAAATGGCTGACGGCAACGTCACCGGCGCGATCCGGCTGGCTCTCGACGGGGCCGCCAGGCTAGAACACCTGATCATGCATCAGGCGCGCCTCCTCCACTTAGCCTTCCGGCTGGGCGCGCCTTCGAGCGCCGTACGCGAGAAACTCGCGACCATCGCGTCGCAGACCGACGCCGAGCTAGCCCTCATCCTGCGGTCGCATGTTGACGCGGCCGCGCAGCACGACGCCGAAGCGCTGGAAGCGACGGCTGGCAGCTACGAGTCACTCGGGCTCACCCTGCACGCCGCTGAAGCGGCGGCGCAGGCCGCCGCGGCCTACCGCAAAATCAAGGCACTTCCTGCTGCCGCACGAATCGCAGCACGCACCGATAGCTTGCTCGCGCAGTGCGAGGGAGCGCGCACCCCACTGGTCGCTGCACCCGCGACGCATTCAACGCTGAGCCGACGCGAATACGAAGTCGCGCGGCTGGCCGCGACCGGCCTGTCCAACGCCGCGATCGCTACCCGCCTGGTGTTGTCGGTGCGCACCGTCGAGTCACACCTCTACCAAGCATTCGGCAAGCTCGGCGTAGAGACTCGGGCCGACCTCGCCGCGGCCCTTCCCGAAATTCCGGTTCCACGCGCTCAGTAATGACTACTGATGGTGATTCAACCTCACCTTAATAATGTCTATGTATGGATCGCGAACATCTCATCGACCGACTACCCGAAGGGCTAGCGACAGCGCTGCGCCTCGACGACGCAGGGCAGGACCACGAGGTCATTGCTACCGCATTGGGAATTCCGATCGAGAGCGTGCCGGTCCTACTCGAAGTTGCCAACGGCAAGCTCACTCGGCTGGCTGCGGGCGACGATGCCGCGCTTGTGAACGAAGACTGCAACGACAACACGACCGGGGCTCGCTAACGGCCCTCGGCCCGCCGAGCACCGTTAGCCGATTGTTAGTGACCTGGTGCAGCATCTACCGCATGACCATCGATACCGGCACCGTGTGACGTTGTCGATGCTGGGGAGAGAGTGACACCTCGCGGTGCCGATCTGTTGAGACCGCGCCCGGGGGGAGCACGGACTTGCCAGGACAATTGAGACCCGACTTGCCGCTCTTGGGGGAGAGCGGGCGACTCGCGGATGCAATTGGATGCTGGCGGGCCTGCGGCAACGTGCCGTCGGCCCGCCAGTATCGGCGCCTCGGGACTTCGTTCGTCTAGTCGACTATATTTTTCGTTCATCGAGCGGAGTCAAGTCGCGGCGAGGTCGCGATGTTCGCAACTTCACGACGTAATCTGAGCGCATGCGTAACACGCGAATCAGTCTGGTACTCGGTGATATCACCGAAGAGGATGCTGATGCCATCGTCAACGCCGCAAACTCAACACTTTTGGGCGGCGGCGGCGTAGACGGCGCGATTCATCGTGCCGGCGGCCCGTCGATCTTGCGCGACTGCAAACAGCTACGCGCCTCGACGCTGAAGGATGGGCTGCCTGCCGGCAGCGCAGTCGCAACAACGGCAGGTAATCTCGCCGCGCGCTGGGTGATCCATACCGTAGGTCCGGTCTGGAGCGATACCGAGGACCGTTCGCGCCTCCTCTCGTCGTGTTACACCGAGTCGTTGCGTGTGGCAGACGCCTTGGGCGCCGCGAGTGTCGCATTCCCCGCGATCTCGACCGGTGTCTATCGATGGCCGGTTGAGGATGGCGCACGTCTCGCGATCGAGGCGGTACGACGCTGCGATTCTGGACCGATCGACGTACGTTTTGTGCTGTTCAGCCAGCGGGCGTACGACGTATTCAGTAACGCGGTCCGCGAGATTTAGGCAAACTGTTACAGGTGTGACCTGTGGGTCTTGTGAGGAATATGTGACACGACGTGCAACACTTGGGTTCCGCGTGCTCGACTAAGCCGCACGTTGCACGCGACTTCCCATGATGTTTATGCGGCATTGGGAGGCACTTTCGTGTCACGATCGAGGGCGACCGCCACCGCCATCGGCGTTGCAGTCTCGGCTCTCTTGTGGGCCTTCGTCGTACCCTCGGCGGCAGTCGCGCTGCCGCCTCCGCCGCCGAATCCGTCCGATGCGCAGATAAGTGGCGCCGCCGCCGAGAAAGCCGCCGCCAGCGCCGCGGTCAGCCAAGCGGCCGCCAACTCTGCGGCTATGGCCAATCAGATTGGCGCACTCGAAGCACAGACACTCGCCGCAGCCGACAAGCACGAGCAAGCCGTCGGCCAGCTGGAAATCGCCAACCAGACGCAACTACAGACCGCACAGTCGGTAAAGGACGCAGGCGTCGCCGTCGGCAATGCAGAAGCCAGCGTTGCGACGCTCGCGCATAATTCCTACATTCAGGGAAACTTCATATACACCGACATCATGCTGCTGACCGCCGAAGGCCCGCAGGACCTGATTGAGCGCTCCAGCATGCTCTCGGTCGTCTCGCAGATCCAGATGAAGCAGGTCGAAAAACTGAGGCTGGCCAAGATCGCTCAAGCCAACGCAGACTCGGCCGCCAAGCAGGCGGTTCTCGACAAGGCCGCGGCTGAAAAGCTAGCAAAAGAGACCCTCGATACGGTCACGTCTCAGTTATCGAGCGCACAGGAGACGATGCAGACCCTGCAGGCGCAGAAGGTGCAGCTCGACGCGCAGCTTGCCGCCGCGCAAAGCACGCTCATGCAACTCGAAGGCGCGAAGCAGACATACCAGCAATGGCTCGCGCAGAAGCAGGCCGAAGAAGCTGCAGCCGCCGCGGCCGCCGCGAAAGCCGCCGCCGACAAGGCGGCTGCCGCCCAAGCGGCCGCTGCTCAAGCGGCCGCCGCCGCGAAACCGGCTAGTAGCGGACCATCTTCCGGCGGGTCGTCAGCCCCACCGTCGAATTCCGGAGCGAGCAATGGCGCGTGGGCCCTGCCCGCAGGCGGCGTCCTCACGACATGCTTTTGCATGCGCTGGGGCGAGATGCACTACGGCATCGACATCGCGGCGCCGTTCATGACACCGATCTACGCCGCCGGCAGCGGCACGGTGAAACGCGCCGGCTCGGCCACCGGCTTCGGGCAGGCCATCTACATCCAGCACGCCGGCGGCTGGGTCACTGTCTACGGGCACATCGAGGCCATCTATGTCAGCGTCGGCCAACAGGTCAGTGCCGGACAGGTGATCGCGGGGATGGGATCGCGCGGTTTCTCAACGGGTGTCCATCTGCACTTCGAGGTCACGCAAGGCATGTACGGCACTCGGGTAAGCCCAATTCCCTGGCTGGCTGCCCGGGGAATTTACCTCTAGACAAACACGCAGATCGCCTAGGTAAATCAGGTGTTTCGCGAGTACGGTATCGCCACGTCACATTTTGTGCCGCGTCGACATATTGGTGCCTTGACCGACCACACCGCGACGCAGCCTTTCGAACGGATGAGGTGCGATCATGGCACTTGAGGAAGAGTACGGAAGTTCATCAGCGGATGCCGCGTCGCACCACCGCGGCAAGGTCATCATGCTGGCCGTCGCGGCGGCGGTTGGCGGATTTCTATTCGGCTTCGACTCGTCCGTCATTAATGGCGCCGTAGACGCGATCGCCGGTCACTTCGCGCTGTCGGCATTCGTTAAAGGACTAGTCGTAGCCATCGCATTACTCGGCTCGGCCGTGGGCGCGTGGCTGGCCGGCGGATGGGCCGACAGGTGGGGCCGCACGAGGGTCATGGTCATCGGGGCCGTCCTCTTTGCTCTATCCGCGGTCGGATCGTCGTTTCCCTTTGCCGCATGGGACCTGGCCTTTTGGCGAGTAGTCGGCGGCGTCGGTATCGGTATCGCGTCGGTCATCGCGCCGGCGTACATCGCCGAAATCGCGCCGGCAGCGATCCGCGGGCGTCTCGGATCATTGCAGCAGCTCGCGATCGTGCTCGGTATCTTCGTAGCTCTGTTGTCGGATGCATTCTTCCTCAATGCTGCCGGGACCGACTCCACCGGCGAGAAGAACGCGCAGAACATCGTCCTCGGCTTGCAGGCATGGCAGTGGATGTTTCTCGTCGGCGTCATCCCCGCGATTGTCTACGGAATACTCGCCCTCCAGATCCCGGAGTCGCCGCGGTTCCTCGTCGCTAAAGGACGCATGCGTGAGGCCCTGAAAGTCCTTCATACGACGGTCGGCGACGAAGCAGAACAGAAGGCCGCCGAGATCAAGGAGACCCTCGATACCGAGCACCAACCCACGATGAAGGACATCCGTGGCCCGGCCTTTGGACTCATGCCGATTGTCTGGGTGGGCATCGCGCTGTCCGCGTTTCAGCAGCTGGTCGGCATCAACGTCATCTTCTACTACTCCACGACATTGTGGAGTTCGGTTGGCTTCTCCAAAGAAGACTCGGCGCTCATCTCGGTGTTCACCTCGGTCCTCAATATCCTCGTCACCCTGGTGGCGATCGCGCTGGTCGACAAGATCGGACGCAAGAGGCTTCTACTCATCGGCTCTGCCGGAATGGCGATCTCACTCGGCCTGGCGACCGTGGCGTTCACCCAGTCCTCAATTGATTCCTCGGGCGCCGTCCATCTCGGGAACCCTTGGGGCCTGCTTGCGCTCATCGGCGCGAACATGTTTGTCGTCTTCTTCGGTGCGACCTGGGGTCCGGTCGTTTGGGTTCTTCTCGGCGAGATGTTCCCCAACAAAATTCGCGCGGCGGCACTTTCGGTGGCTGCGGCGGCTCAGTGGATATGCAACTTCCTTATTACGGTCTCGTTCCCCGTCATGAGTGAGAAATTAGGTCTACCCGTCACGTATGGGTTCTACGTGCTGTGCGCCGTACTCTCGTTCATCTTCGTCAAGACAAAGGTGGTCGAGACTCGTGGGCTTGAGCTGGAAGAGATGGGCACCGGCAAACTTGCCGAGCCGATTGTTCGCAGGTCCCGCGCTCGCCACTCATAGCGGCGTCGAACGGCTACCCGAACCGGGCCGCCACGGCCCATATGGGGTGTGGAAAAGTGCAACGGTGACGTCGATACAGACCGCCGGTCGCCGACGTATCGCACGCCGTATGAGAGGACCTGGACCCACATGACCACCACCGCCCCCCACACCGCTTCGCCACGCCCGATGGACGACATGCTGGTGCTCGATTTCACGCAGGTCATTGCCGGGCCCATGTCCACGATGATGTGCGCGGACCTCGGTGCGACGGTGATCAAGGTCGAACCACCCACCGGCGACAACGGCCGCACCTACGGCAGCAGTGATCCTTCCATCATCGCCTCCCCGGTGTACGACGCGTTCAACCGGGGGAAGCGCTCGATCGTGCTCGATCTGCGCCAGGAGGACGATCTTGCACTCGCGAAGAAGATCGCCCGCAAGGCGGATGTCGTGGTCTCAGCATTCCGGCCGGGGGTCATGGAGCGGCTCGGCCTAGGCTATGACGCTTTGCGCGCGGAGAACCCGCGACTTATCTACGGTCTGATCAGCGGGTTCGGTCCCGACGGCCCGGGGCGCACACGGCCCGGCTTCGATGGCGCGCTACAGGCAGAGACCGGACTGCTGGAGCTCTGCGGCGAGCCCGATGGCCCTCCCCAGCGGATCGGCACGCACGTCGTCGATGTCACGACCGGTCACGTCATGTTTCAAGCCATCCTCGCGGCGCTGCTCAACCGCGAGCGGCATGGCATCGGCGAGTGCATCCAGACTTGCCTATTCGACTGTGGCATCAGCCTGCACACACATCATTTCTCGGAGTACCTGACTCACGGTGTCGCGCCGACACGAAACGGCAACCAGGCCGCCATGTCCGCACCGTCGGGGCTCTACCAGACCAAAGACGGCTACATCGTTTTCTCCGCAAATTCGGTGAAACATTGGGACGCGTTCCTCAAGGTGACCGGATCCGAAGTGTTGGCTGGCGAGGACTACGCGACCCAGAATCTGCGCACAGCCAACCGAGACACGCTCGTCCCGATCGTCATGGACATACTGCGGCAGCACACGACCGATGAGTGGGTCAAGATCTTCGAAGAAAGCGAGATGGTCTACGGCAGGCTGCAGGATTACGCCGCCATCACCGCCTCTGAGCAGTTCTCGGTCAACGACCTCGCGCTCGAGTCCCGCGATGGCGACCGGACCGTCCGCTCCGTGCGGCCGCCGGTGCGCTACTCGTCGTTCGACTACGCACAGACGAATGCCTCGCCCGCCGTCATTGGCCAGGACAGCGACGAAGTCCGCGCCGAGTTCGGCTAGCCCACGACGATCGCGATGCCCTAATCGCGACGATTGCCATATAGTGACCGAAACCACGCGATGAGGTTTCGGAGAGCCGATATGACGATTGTTTTGCCTAGCGCGCACGAGCATCCACTCACCACCGACAAGGACATTTCGAGTCCGGAGTTCTGGTTGAAATCCTTCGACGAGCGCGATAAGACGTTCGGGTGGCTGCGAAAAAACGCACCGGTGAGTTGGCACCATCCCCTTCAGGACGTCTCGGTACCACCGGAGGTCCACAAAGAAAAGGGATTCTGGGCGGTCGTCAAGGCAGAGGACATTACCTACGTCAGCCAGAACCAGGAGCTCTTTAGCTCTGACCAGCAGCGAACAAACATCATGCTGCGTCCGCGAGTGCCGGACATGATCCAGTCACCGTCGTTCCTGGAGATGGACCCGCCGCTTCACACGAAATACCGGCGGACCATCAGCGCAGCGTTCACGCCCAAGGCCGTCCGCCGCCTCGCGGATCAGATCAATACCCGGGCCGAGCAAATCATCGATCGCGTGCGTGGCGCCGGCGATATCGACTTCGTCGAGGAGGTTGCTGCCAAACTGCCGATGATGACGGTCGCGGACATGGTCGGCGTGCCGGAGCACCTGGTCGAGACGTTCGCTCTCGCGGGTGATCGGTTTATCGGCGCCAACGACCCGGAGATCAATGGCGGCGCCAACCCAATGGAGTTCGTCCAGGATCAGATCAACACCCTCGTCGGAATCGGCCTTGATCTGGTAGCCCAGCGGCGGAAGGATCCCAAGGACGACATCGCGACTGCGCTCGCCAACGCCGATGACATCTTCGGTCACCCGCTCAACGAGTCGGAGATGGGCGCGGTCATGCTGCTGCTCAGCGTGGCGGGCAACGACACGACGAAGCAGACGACCGCGCGCACCGTCATGACGCTCTGGGACAATCTCGACCAGCGGGAATGGCTCATGGAAGACTTCGACGGTCGGATCATGAGTTCAATCGACGAATTCATCCGGCACGCATCACCGGTCCTTGAGTTCGCCCGCACCGCGACGCAGGATCTCGAGCTTCGCGGCGAACACATACAAGCCGGCGACAAAGTCGTTATTTTCTACTGCTCAGGCAACCGAGACGAGTCGGTGTTCGACAATCCCGGCAAGTTCGACCTGCATCGCGGGCGTAACCCACACGTGGGTTTCGGCGGTGGAGGCGTGCACTTCTGTCTTGGCAGCGGTGTTGCGAAGACCCAGCTGCGCGCGCTGTTCTCGCAGATCCTCACCAAGCTCCCGGACATGAAGATCGGCGAACCGGAGATGCTGCGCAGCGAATTCATCCACGGCGTCCGTCACTTGCCGGTACACATTCCGTAACCGCCTGCGCGTCTCGCCACCCCTGGTCACGGCAACCTCCTCCCAGTCACGCCTTGATAGGCAGCACAAGGAGGAGACTGCCGTGACTCGAGAGGGCACCTCAGTCGAGGCTGAAGGTCGGCGATCCCGGCACGGCGGCCAACAGCGCCTTCGTGTAATCGTGCCGCGGCGCGCGAAACAGCGCCTCGCTATTGGACTGTTCGACGATATCGCCGCGATAGAGCACGACGACGTCGTCACTGACGTGGCGTACGACGGCGAGGTTGTGCGAGATGAACAACATCGTCAGTTGCAGTTCGGCGCGCAACCGCGCGATCAACGCCAGGATCTCCGCCTGCACCGATACATCCAAAGCAGAGGTGATCTCGTCGGCGATGATTACCTCGGGCTCGATCACCAACGCACGGGCAATAGCGATCCGCTGCCGCTGTCCGCCAGAGAACTCGTGCGGGTAGCGGTCAATAGAGTCGGCATCGAGGCGCACTAGCTCAAGCCAGTGCACGATCCTGTCCCGATGCTTACGCACCTCATCGTGCGCCGGATCGATCGACTCGGCCATTGTCTGACCGACCGTACGACGCGGGTTCAGCGACGAGTACGGGTCCTGAGGAATCATCTGCACCTTGCGGCGGAAGTCCAACCGGTCGCGCTTCGACAATGTCGCGAGGTCCGTCCCATTGAGAGAGATCGACCCGGCCACCGGTTCGACAATCCCCACAATCGCCTTGGCCACCGTGGACTTCCCCGACCCCGACTCCCCCACGAGGCCGACCGTGCGGCCGGCCGGCAACTCCATGCTGATCGAGTGCAGCACCGTTGCAGCGCTAGCGCCGTGTCCGAAGGTAACCGTCAGGTCTTCGATCGTCAGTGCCGACGACCGGCGTTCGGTGCTCACGCGCGCACCGGCAACGGATCTGACAGGCTCGGGGTCGCCGCGATGAGCTTCTTCGTGTACGGATGCCGCACGTCGCGTTCGGCGAGCTGGCGCCATGACAGTTCCTCCACAATCTCACCGGCGTTCATCACCAGTACCCGGTCGCACAACTCCTCCACGACGCCGATGTCATGCGAGATGAACAGCATCGATACCGCCCGATCCTTGTTTATCCTCTTGAATTCACGGAGGATCTCCGCCTGCACCGTGACGTCAAGCGCCGTAGTCGGCTCGTCCGCGATGATCAGCTCAGGTTTCGCCGCGAGAGCCGCGGCGATCATCGCCCGTTGACGCATCCCACCGGACAACTCGTGCGGATGCTGACGCAGGCGACGCTCCGGCGAGCTCATGTGAACAGTGGTGAGTGCGCCGAGCACCAACTCGCGGGCCTTCTTCTTCGACTGGTTGCCGTGGGTGCGTAGTACTTCGCTGAGCTGACTGCCCATCCGCAACGCGGGGCTGAACGTCGTACCCGGATCTTGATAGACCAGCGCTACCGTCGTCGCCAGCTTGCGGCGGGAAACTCTGCCGAGCATGTCCATCTCGCCGACACGTACCTCAGACGCGGAAGCGGTGAGCCCCTCGGCGAGCAGCTTCGCCAAAGCCATCGCCGTGACGGACTTCCCGGAGCCCGACTCCCCCACCACACCGACGATCTCGCCACGTTCGATGGTGAACGAGACCCCGTGCAGCAGTTCGGTCCCACGGTCGGTGCTGACCCGAAGGTCCTGGACCGAGACAAACGACGAGTCCGAGCGCACCTCCGTCTCCCGGCCCGCGGAAGGGATCTGAATGTGCTTGCGCCGCCGCTGTGCCGTGCGCGGATCGGCCGCCGCCGCCAGTCCGTCGCCGATCAGCATGACGCTGAGGATCGTCAGCACGATCATCAACGCCGGCCCGAACACCTGAGCCGGGCGGGTGTAGATCGCCGGCAGCGCATCGATCAGCAGCTTGCCGTAGTCGTAGCTCGGCGACTGTACGCCGAGCCCCACAAACGACAGTCCGGACAGCTCAATCAGCGAAACCGCAAACCCGGAGGCGACCAGGATGAGCATCGGCTCGGCCATGTTGGGCAGCAGGTGGCGGGTGATGACCTTACGGCCAGGTACGCCGAGCAGCCGCGCAGTGACAACGAAATCGCGCCGCGACACGTCCGATGCCAGGTTGGCGGTAAGTCGGCCCCAGGCGGGTATGCCGGCGATCCCGATGCCGATCACCACGGCCACCGCCCCGGCGCCGATGATCGAGGTAATGATCAATGCGACCAGCAGCCCCGGATAGGACACGGCGACCTCGACAGCGCGCAGACCAAGCTCGCGGACCCGACGAGGCGCAAGCCAAATGCCGGTACCGAGCAGCACGCCGATCACGACGGAGATAGCCGTCGCCGCAGCGGTCATGATCAGGGTCAGTCGGGTCGCGACCAGTGAGCGCGCGAGCATGTCTCTTCCGAACTCGTCCGTGCCGAACCAGTGTTTCGCGGACGGCGGCGCACTCGCGTGCGAGGACAAGGCGTTCGCCGAGTGCGACATCACCAGCGGGGCGACGATCCCGATCAGCAAAATGATGCCGAACAGCACCAGCCCGGCGATCAAGCCGAACGTCCAGTAGAAGGATCGCGCGCGTTGCGTTGGAGTCTCGTCGGGGACGGTGACCGGGTTAGTCATGTTTGCCACCAAGGGTCCGGGGGTCGATCAGACCCAGGATGATGTCGACGAACAGGGTCAGCAGCGCGGCAAGCAGTCCGAGCACCAGGATGATCCCTTGAATAACTGGATAGTCCTTGTTGACGATGGCTTGCACGATGCCCAACCCGAGCCCCGGCCAGCCAAACACGGTCTCGACCACGATCGCGCTGCCGAGCATCGAGGTCAGGATCAGTCCGCTGAGGGTGAGCGTGCTCGTCAGCAGGGCCGGCAACGCGTACTTGCCATAGAGCCGAGCGCCTCGCAGGCGCCACCCACGCGCGGTACGCATGAAGTCCTGCTCGAGTACGACGGCTGTCTCCCGGCGTACAACGCGCGCAACGATGCACGCCGGCCCGATCGCCAGGCCTAACACCGGAAGCACGAAGGACGCGGCCGGATGCACCCGCGAGTAAGCCGGCGGAAACAACGTCAGGCTGACTGCGAAGATCAACACGAGGAAGGTCGCCATGACGTACGACGGGATCGCGGCCACGAGACCCGTGCCGAACCCGAACACCGTGTCCAGCCAGCGCTTGCGGCCACCCCGAGTCAGTACGCCGACCGCCATCCCGACGGGTACGGCGACGACCAGCACCACGGCCATCGCGATGAACGCAATGCCTGCAGTGAAGGGCAACCGCGCGAAGACGACCGAAACGACCGAGCCGTGCAGCGAGAAGGACTGACCCAGGTCGCCGTGCAGCAGTCCACCGACGTAGTTGACGAACTGCTGCGGCAGCGGCACGTCCAGGCCCAGCTGGCTGCGAATGACCTCGATTTGCTGAGGTGACGCATCCGACCCGGCGGCGTTGACCGCCGGGTCGCCGGGAATCAGCCGAACGATGAAAAACGTGACGAGCACCAGCACGACGACCGTCATTACCAGCCCGAGTGCGCGTTTGACGGCGAACTGCGCCCACGGGGACATCCCGCGGGTCGCAGTCCGGTCGTCGGCCTCAGCGCGCGCGTCGGACACCGACGTCACCTCAGTCATGATCAGTTGCTGACAATCCGCGTCGTGGTGTAGTTCAAGGTGCCACCGGGCGCCTTCACCACCACGTCGGGCTGCGAGGTCGTGTTCCAGACGATCCCGCCCAGTGGCACGACATCGTCGCGCTCGAGCATGGTCTTCTGTGCGGTCTGGTAATCCTTGCACTGTTGGGTCTTGTCGGTCGTCGCGAGCGCCGCCTTCAGGGCCGCCGCACCGTCGGGATTGTTATTAGCGCCGATATTGCGACCGCCTTGTTCGATCGAGGGGCCCATGACGCGGTCCAATGACGAGCTGATCAGTTTCGCGGCGTTGATGTCACCCATGATCGTGATATCCCAGTCCCCGCCCGGCTTCTGCGTCTCGGTCGCCCAGGTCGCGTTGTCGGTCTTCTTCAGGTCGACCTTTGCGCCGGCGTCGCTGAGCACCTGTTGGATGTACTCCGCGCCCTTACCTTGGTCTCCGAAGGCCGTCGAGGCGACCATCTTGATGTTGGCGCCGGTGAGGACCTTGGCGGCCGCCGACTTGTCGTACTTCTCGATCAGTGACTTGTCCGTGTTGGCGCAGTCGTACGTCTTTGGCACGATCGAGTTGAACAGCGGGCTCACGCCGGCCGAGAAGACCTTGTTGAACGCCGAACGGTCGATCGCCTGCGCGACGGCCTTCCGCGCATCGGGCTTGTCGGCGAAATAGTGTCCGGCGCGCTCGTTGAACATCACGTAGACGTTCGCGATCACGGTCGTGACTTGGTTGTAGTCCTTACCCTTGAACCGGTTGAGCGTCTCGCCACCGATGTTGCCGATGTCGAGGTCTCCGCTGAGCAGCTTGTTGGCCGTGGTCGCCTGGTCGGTCGCGATGCCGAAGACGATTTTCGACGCAGGAACGCCCTTGAGCGGCTTGGAGTATTTGGGCCACGACTTGTAGTCCTTGCGCAGGTCGTAGGTGTAACTCACGCCCGGCTTCGCCTCGCCGAGCGTGTAGGGCCCGGAGAAGGCGCCCTTGACCGTGCCGGCCTTGAGCCCCTCGGTATCGGCGAGGCCTGCCGGGCAGACGATCGCAGACTGTGCGACGGTGAGGCCGGGCAGCAGGTTCGCGTAAGGCCCCGCCGTCTCGATCGTGACCGTAGAGGTCTGGTCGTCAGCCGTGATTGTCGGCGCGCCGACCCCGAAGACCAGCGGCGCGAAGACGTGGTCGCCGGTCTTGTTCTGGCCGAGGTAGTTCAGCGAGTTGGCGACCACCGACGCGGTGATCGGCGTACCGTCCGCACAGGTCGCGTCCTTCCTGATGGTGAACGAGTATTTGGACGCCGAGTCCGCCGTCCACTTGGTCGCCAGGCCGCCGATGATCGAGCCGTCGTCGTCCCGGTGGAGCACGGTGTCGTAGAGCAGCGAGTCGGCGACGTAGTCATCACCGGCGTGCGCCGTTGCCGGGTCAAATGACGTCGGGTTGGTCGTGGCCTCGGTGTAGATCGTGCGGGACTTCGCGGTGCCGCCGCTGCCCGAGCTACCGGAGCCGCCTGAGCAGCCGGCCAGCGCGACGGCGAGCGCTACGGCTCCGGCGCCGGCGGCAACGAAACGTTGATGTCTCAGCGTCATGAGTATCTTCCTTGTCTGTACGTCGAGTTGAGCGGGTGTGAACTGTTGTGAGTCTCGAAACGGGCTACTGGCTGGCCTTATCCAGCCGGGCAACGGCCAGCGCGGCGTAGACCGCCGCCGCGTCGGCGAGGACGTGATCGTCGAACTGGGCACGTGGCGAGTGGTTCATCGCAGCTTTATGCGGATCTGCGTCAGCCATGCAGGCGCCGAGGAAGATGAACGCGCCCGGCACCTCGGCGATGACTCTGGAGAAGTCCTCGGAGCCGCTGACCGGCTGGGGCAGCTCGGCGTACCGCTCCTCCCCCATTAACGCCTGAATCAGCTGCTGGCTGAACGCGACCTCATCTACGTCGTTGATCGTGGCCGGGTACTGCACCTCGAATCGCACGTCGACGTCGAGCCCGTGCGCCGCCGCGATACCCCGGATGAGCGGCGGGATCACTTCGTGCAGCCTCTCCGACGCGTCGTTCGAGAACGCCCGCACGGTCGCCTGGAAGGTCGCGGTATCGGGGATAACGTTGCGGATCGACCCGGCACGCAGGTAACCGACGGTTACGACGACGGGGTCGAAGATGTTGAAGACCCGCGTCACCATTGTCTGCAGTGCCGTAATCATCTCGGCCGCCGCTGGCACCGGGTCCTTAGCCCCATGCGGTGCAGAGCCGTGACCACCGGCGCCCAGGACCGTCACGTCCAGGTTGTGCGCGGCGGACATCACCGTCTGTGGGCGGCTGGCAAACACGCCTTGCGGTGACTGGTTGGAGATCACGTGCAACCCATATGCGAAGTCGGCCCGCTTCCCGGCCGCATCCAGCACACCCTCAGCGATCATGACGCCGGCACCGTCATGGCCTTCCTCACCGGGCTGGAACATGAAGACCACATCGCCCTTCAGCGCATCTCGGTGCTGGCTGAGCAGCCGCGCACCGCCGATGAGCGCGGTGGTGTGCAGGTCGTGGCCGCACGCATGCATTGCGCCGTTCTCGGCGGCGAAGTCGAGGCCGGTCAGCTCGTCTACTGGAAGCGCGTCCATGTCACCGCGAAGCAGAACCGTCGTCGGGTTCGCGTCCGACCGAGCGCCGCCGCGTAGAACCGCAGTGACCGAGGTTGTGTCCTTGCCGACGGAGACTTCCAATGGCAGCCCCTGCAGTTCCTTAAGTACGCGCTCCTGAGTGCGCGGCAACTGGAGCCCGATCTCCGGTTCTCGGTGCAGGCTTCGACGGACCTGGACGAGATCCTCTTGCAGCGACTGAGCGTCTTCCTTGAGATTCACAGATGAGCCTTTCTGATCGGCACGGCCCCGGTCGAGGCGGTAACGAAATGAGTGCCAAATCGGCATTTTGGCCGTGATCCGCTGTCGGACAACGGGTTCGTCGAGTATCAAGACGACGTGCGCACTGTCGAAAAATCTGTAGAAATCGCTCAAGAACTACGCGATTCTGCTCAAAATCAGGATCCGGTGCTTGCCGAGGAGGACTTTGCGCTCATCCACGCGCTACAGGTCCGGCCCCGCGCAACCTGGACGCAACTGTCCGAAGCTCTAGGTACGTCGCCGGTCACGCTCGCCCGTCGGTGGGCTCGCATCACCAGCGAAGGTCTCGCGTGGGTGACCGCCTATCCGACGTGGTCGGCGCACGGGGACTCGGTGATCGCCCTGGTCGACGTGGACTGCGCGGGCGGTCGCCTCGACGAGGTATGCACGACGCTGCAGGCCGACCGCCGGGTCATGATCATTGATCAGGCGGCCAGCGGCCGGGATCTGACTCTCACCGTCGCTGCCACCTCGTTCCCTGAGCTGTCCCGGCTGTTGATCGACGACCTGCAGACTGTCCCTGGGATCGTGTCCACTCGCACCTACATCGCCGCTCAGCTCTATACCGACGGCTCCAAATGGCGGCTCGACGCGCTGGACCGGCGCCAGCTGCGCGCACTCTCTAGGGTCGAATGGCCGCCGGGATCGACCCGCGAACCGCAACTGCTCGGCGCGATCCCAGACAGCCATATGGATCTCGTCTATGAGCTTTCTAAGAATGGCCGCGCAAGTGCCGTGGAGCTCGCCCACGCACTAGGACGCCCGGCGTCGACCGTACGACGCCAACTGACGGCTCTACTGCGAGCGCGCGCGCTCACCTTCCGCTGCGAAGTCGCCCAACTCAGCACCCGTTGGTCGATTATTGCCTCATGGTGGTGCCGGGTGCCCGAGGAACGGCGTATCGCGCTCGTCAAAGCGCTGCGCACTCAGCCCAGGGTGCGACTATGCGCCTCGCTTACCGGCCCGACGAACTTCGTCGTCACGATGTGGGCGCGCTCCCCGGACGAGATCATGCGGATCCAAGGTTGGCTCGAGGAGCAGGTTCCGTCCATCGTGATCGACGACGTGTCCGTGATTTTGCGGTGCCGCAAGCGGATGGGGTGGAAGTTGGACCCGGACGGGCGGGCGACCGGGGAGGTCGTGCCGGTCTGGCCGCCGGCCACCTAACCCACGGGCGGACGGCGGCATGATCGTTAGGCGCCGGGAAAACCAATCCGGATCGACAGCTGGTACGCCGTACGGCGTAGCGCCTCCAGCGCGCCGTCGGGGAACTCACGTCGCGAGGCCGGAAAAGTCATGGCGACCGACGCCGCCGGCCGGCCGTGCCGGTCGAGGCAGGCGACGGCGATCGAGCTCATCCCGAGCGTCACTTCCTCTCGCTCGAAGGAGAAGCCCTGCGCTCGTTCGTCGGAGAGCAGCCGGCGCAGAGCGGGCAGCGACTTGGGGCCCTCACCTGTCCGGCCGACAAACGCGGCCGGCGCGCTAAAGAGCGCGGTGACCTGTGACGGCGGCAGCAATGCGAGCATCGATCGACCGGACGCGGTGACGTGCGCGGGCAGCTGGACCTGCGGCTCGGTGACCAGCGGCTGGCTGTGCGGCGGACGCTGCTCCACGATGTAGAGGACCTCACGCCCGTGCAGCAACCCGAGATGCACCGGATACCGCACCTTGCGCACGAGCCGAGCCATCAACGGGTGCCCCTGAAGAGACAGCGATGCCTGCTGCGAGTACGTCGACCCGAGCTCGGCTGCCCCCAGTCCCAGCAGGTAGCGCCGCTCGTCGGGCAGGTGCATCACGAATCCTTCGGCCTGCAGCGCCGACAACAGGTGGTACGTCGAGGATCGCGGCGCACCGACCGCCTCAGCGATGCGGGTCGCGGAGACCGGCACGGCCGACGAGGACAGAAACCGAAGGATCGCCGCGGCTCGTGACACAGCGGGCACTTGCGGACTCATCCCCGCATCATATGTCTCGGATACGAGAGAGCCTGATCGCTCGCCGGGCGCCGCCGCCTCACGTTGCGTCATCGCGACGGACGTCGAGGGCTCGCGCAGAGTCTCGTTCGGGAGCGGGCGCCAGGCTCGATCAAAGCAAGTAGCGGGAGCGCCGGATCCTGCCTTCGGGATCCACTGCATCCGCGATTCTCACTACCCGCTCGCGCACTTCGGGAGCCAGCGCATCGGGCACCGAGGATGCTCCCTCGACCCACGACCCGATGCTCCGTCCGAGATCGACGGGGGCCGCGGCAGCACGCAGTTTCTTGAACGCCGCTTCGATGACGGGACGGTCCGAAGAGTCGCCGAGGGCACCTACGGCGTGCAGTGCGAACGGCCCCGAGGTGATCGTCGCGGCGCCGTCGCGGGTGGCAGCGTTGTTTGCAAAGCTGCGTATCTCGATGAGCGCAAGCGGTGAGTGCGAAGCACTTGCGACCGCCAGGATCCCGACTGCGTTGTCGGGGGTTTCCGACGACAGCCACCGCGCGTCGCCCAGGGCGGGGACGGCTGCCGGCGGGTCGAGGTGGATCGTTGCCAGCTTCGCGGCATCCGCCGGCCCCCACGTGTCGACGACGGGAGCAGCGGCCTCTCGAACGGCGTTGAGAAGAGGTCGCGCTTCGTCTTCTCCATGGGAGGAGGCGACGGCCAAGTGCACCACGGGGACACCCTGGAGGTCGTCCGGGAACGGCGGGCCGGGCGGGGTGTGTAAAACGGAGATGCTCGTGCCGACCGCCTCACCGACGAGCGCCTGGGCTGCGGCCCAGGCGGTCGTCACTGCTTCGAGGTCATCGATCGGCCATAAGAAGTAGCCGGCATAGAGATCAGGGGCCGGTTTCAGATCGAAGTCGAGCCGGGTGGCGATCCCGACTCCACCGCCGCCGCGGAAGGCCCAGACGGCGTCCCGGTCGACGGCGTCGACGGCGTCATCTGAGGCGAGCCGCACCCGTCCGGTGCCGTCGACGTACTCGACCGAGCGCAGCGCCGCGCTTGCAGCACCGTGAGGTCGGGTCAGCCAACCGAAACCGCCGCCGAATGTGTAACCGCCGATTGCGACGGACGGCGACGAGCCCAATAGGCCTAGGAGACCGAACTTCTCGACCCGGGGATTGATCTCGCCCCAAGTCAAACCGGGTCCGGCCGAGGCCGTCCGCGCCTTGGGATCAATCGTCAGTTCGACGAGACCGGAGGTGTCGAGGATCAGAACGTCGTCCCCGATCTCGCCGCCGGCGCCGTGACCGGTCGCTTGGGGAAGGATGCCGAGGCCCCGAGCCGCCGCGTACGCGACGACCTCGGCGACCTCGGCCGTCGACGTGGGGCGCGCCACGACGGCGGGATGCTGCGACGCGATGGCATTGTGCGGAGTCGTCGCCGACTCGTATTCGGGCGAACCCGGGGGGAAGATGATCACGATGCTCCTTCAGCGATCTATGAATCGACGTGAGGGTCGTTCAGCGGACGACGCGAATGTTGAATGGAGCTCCGCGGAACGACTGCATCATGGCGGCGAAGAGCACAAAGTAGTGTTCGGCGCCGCGGGCAGATGCGATGCCGCCCAGGTCGACCTGCGCGGCGGGTCCCCAACCGAGGTCGGCGAGCAGAGCGCTGACGAGCTCCTTGGCCTCGATGTCATCGCCGGAAAGGAACACCGACGTCGCCTCCGAGATTGAATGCGGCGCGACTGCCAGGGTCCCCGGCAGCGTGTTGAGCGATTTGACGACCTTCGTGGCCGGCAGGGCCGCCTGCAGCAGTTCGCCGAGGCTCTCGTTCGGGTAGAGCAGCTCGAAGGCCGGCGAGACTGCGTTGCCGATGTCGAGCAACACCTTGCCCGCGAGATCGTCGGCGAGCGGCGTCAGGGCCTCCAGCGAGAACGATGCCTGGAGCGCATTCACCACCAGGTCGGCATCGCGCATCGCCGCGGCGGTTGCCATGACCGGCGCGGCGAGTTCCGGGTGTGCCTGTGGGTCGCGCGACCCGAAAATAGCGGTGTGGCCCGCGCTGATGAACCCGCTGGCAAGAGTAGTGGCCATGTGGCCGGTTCCGAGGACTGCAATGCGCATGATGATGCTCCGATCGGTATGTGACACTGATACACTGTCGTTCAAACTCGAACTACTTGGACCATAGCACTAGTTCGAATTTGAATCAAATTAGACTGTTCGACAGTCAAGGAGAGGAGCATCAGATGGCGGCTGAACTGACTAGAGGCGAGCTAGATGCGTACTTCGCGCTCGTCACAGCCGGCGACCTCGTACAACGCGCGGTGTCGGCCCAGTTCTCCGAGCACGGGTTGACCCCTTTGCAGTTCGCTGTCCTCGCCCGACTCCTCGATGCACCCGACGGGCTGCGAATGAGCGATCTCGCAGACACGCTCGTCGTGTCGCGAAGCGGTCTGACCTACCAGGTAACCCAGCTCGAGAAGGCCGGCTTCGTCGCGCGGAAATCATCGCCGTCCGACAGCCGCGGTGTCGTCGCGCGACTAACCTCGAGTGGTCGGGACCGAGTGCTCGAGACATTTCCCGGACACGTTGAGCTCGTACGCAAAAAGTTCCTCGACCTCCTCAGCCCGAAAGAGATCACCACCATTCGCACGACCCTCGAAAAGGTCGTCGCGGGCCTGCGCTGACCGTAACTATTCGGCGGCAACCGGTCCGACACCGTGTGTCTCGAATACGAGATAACAAATCACCACACACCCTTCCGTTCGCGCTTGCCGGGGGCGTGCAATGTCCTTATGAACATCTCGACCTCCGCCTCCGTCGTCACGATCGACGTCGGCCCACTCTCCATCGACCAAGTTGTGGCAGTTGCCCGCGATGGCGCAAAAGTGTCGCTGTCCGACGCCTCCGTCGAGGCGATCGAGCGCAGCCGCGGGATCATTGAGTCGCTCGCTAACGACACCGAGCCGCATTACGGCGTCTCGACCGGGTTTGGCGCCCTGGCGACTAAGTTCATCCCAGCTGATCGCCGACGCCAGCTTCAGCTTGGTCTGATCCGATCGCACGCGGCGGGGTCCGGTGCACTCGTCGAGACCGAGGTCGTGCGCGCACTCATGTTGCTGCGCCTCTCTACGCTCGCGACCGGGCGCACCGGCGTACGCCGCGAGACGGCGCAGATGTACGCCGACATGCTCAACGCACACATCACGCCAGCGGTCTATGAATACGGATCACTCGGCTGCTCCGGTGACCTGGCGCCGCTGGCGCACTGCGCCTTGGCCGCACTTGGCGAGGGTGAAGTCGTCGACGAGCACGGTGTACGCCGCCCCTCCGCGGAAGCGCTGGCGGAAGCGGGCGTGCAGCCAATCACCCTGCAAGAGAAGGAAGGCCTGGCGTTGATCAACGGCACGGACGGCATGCTCGGGATGCTGTGCTTGGCGCTCAAGGACCTGGACCGGCTTGTCACCACCGCCGACATCAGTGCCGCGATGAGCGTCGAGGGCCAGCTCGGCACCGATGCGGTGTTCGCCGCCGACCTGCAGGCTCTGCGCCCCCAGGTCGGACAAGCGCTCAGCGCGAGCAACTTACGCGCCCTACTCGACGGATCGGCGATCATGCAGAGCCATCGCGAACCCGGCGCGTGCACCCGCGTGCAGGATGCATACTCGCTGCGCTGCTCACCACAAGTCCATGGGGCTGTGCGCGACACGATGTCGCACGCGCGCAACGTCGCTGGCGCCGAGCTCGCATCCGCCGTCGATAATCCCGTGGTCACCCTGGATGGCCGAGTCGAGTCCAACGGTAACTTCCACGGCGCCCCGATCGGCTATGTGCTCGACTTCTTGGCGATCGCGATCGCTGATCTGGCCAGCATCAGCGAACGGCGTACCGACCGGTTCCTGGACACCGCTCGCAGTCACGGTCTCAACCCGTTCCTCGCCGACGATCCTGGAGTCGACTCCGGGCTCATGATCGCGCAGTACACGCAAGCCTCGATCGTCTCCGAACTCAAGCGACTCGCCGTGCCGGCCAGCGTCGACTCGATTCCCAGCAGCGCCATGCAAGAGGACCACGTCTCGATGGGATGGAACGCCGCCCGCAAGCTGCGCCGCGCGATCGACGGCCTGCAGCGAGTGCTGTCCATCGAACTGATGACCGCGGCCCGGGCTCTCGACCTACGCACACCACTCACCCCTGCCGGGGCCACCGCCGCCGTCGTACAAGGCCTGCGCGAAGCCGGCGTGCAAGGTCCCGGACCCGACCGTTTCCTCGGCGCCGACATCGAGCGCGCCGTGCAGTACGTCGCATCCGGCGCCGCAAACCAGGCAGCCGCCGCGATCACCCCACTCAACTAAGCCCGCCGACAGTTACGGAGAACCCATCATGGACGGCGCCCGCCCAGTCAGATCACCTCGAGGTACGACGATCACCGCACGGTCCTGGCAGACCGAGGCACCGATGCGGATGCTGATGAACAACCTCGACCCGGAGAACGCCGAACGCCCAGACGACCTTGTCGTGTACGGCGGCACCGGGCGCGCGGCTCGCGACTGGCGCAGCTTCGATGCGCTGGTCCGCACCCTGACCACGCTGCGCGAGGACGAGACAATGCTCGTGCAGAGCGGCCGCCCGGTCGGAGTCATGCGTACGCACGAATGGGCGCCGCGGGTGCTCATCGCCAACTCCAACCTAGTGCCGGACTGGGCGACCTGGCCGGAGTTCCGCCGCCTGGAGTCACTGGGCCTGACGATGTATGGGCAGATGACGGCCGGGTCGTGGATCTATATCGGCACCCAGGGCATCTTGCAAGGCACGTACGAGACGTTTGCCGCTATAGCTGCAAAGAAGTTCAATAGCACCCTCGCGGGCACACTGACCCTGACCGCTGGTTGCGGCGGAATGGGTGGCGCGCAGCCGCTCGCGGTCACGATGAACGACGGAGTCTGCCTGGTTGTGGACGTGGACCGGACCAGGCTGCAGCGCCGCGTGGACAAGCGGTATCTCGACGAGATCGCCGACTCCCTAGACGATGCGGTGGACCGATGCCTTGCCGCAAAAAACAAGAAGCGGGCGCTGTCGGTCGGTGTGGTCGGCAACGCGGCACTCGTCTACCCCGAGTTGCTGCGACGCGGCGTACCCATCGACATCGTCACCGACCAGACTTCCGCCCACGATCCACTGTCCTACCTGCCCGAAGACATCGACTTCAGGGACTGGCACGACTACGCCGACAAAAAGCCCGATGAGTTCACCGATCGCGCCCAGGCCTCGATGGCGCACCATGTCGAAGCGATGGTCGGCTTCCAGGACGCCGGCGCCGAGGTCTTCGACTACGGCAACTCGATCCGCGACGAAGCCCGAAAAGGCGGTTATGACAAGGCTTTCTCGTTCCCCGGGTTCGTTCCGGCGTACATCAGGCCGCTGTTCTGCGAAGGGAAGGGCCCCTTCCGGTGGGCCGCCCTGTCCGGCGACCCCAAGGACATCGCCGCCACCGACAAGGCGATTCTCGAGCTGTTCCCCGAGAATGAGCATTTGAGCCGTTGGATCAAGGCGGCCGGCGAGCGCGTCGACTTCCAGGGGCTGCCGGCCCGCATCTGCTGGCTCGGATACGGCGAACGCGACAAAGCCGGTCTGAAGTTCAACGAGCTGGTCGCGGACGGCACCATCACCGCCCCGATCGCGATCGGCCGTGACCATCTCGACTGCGGCTCGGTCGCTTCGCCGTACCGCGAGACCGAGTCGATGATCGACGGCTCGGACGCGATCGCCGACTGGCCACTGCTCAACGCCATGGTTAACACGGCCTCCGGCGCCACCTGGGTGTCAATTCATCACGGGGGCGGAGTCGGCATCGGCCGGTCGATCCACGCCGGCCAGGTTTCCGTCGCGGACGGCACCGAGCTCGCCGCCGCCAAACTAGAGCGGGTCCTGACCAACGACCCGGGAACCGGCGTCATCCGGCACGTCGACGCCGGCTACGACCTCGCCGTCGACACCGCCCGCGAACGCGACGTGCGTATCCCAATGCGAGAGGCCTAGTCATTCGTGCCTATGGCCACTCGCCCAAGCGCTCAACTTGCGATAGCGTCCGGCGAAGTGGTGGTTATTACGACCACCTTGCCGGACGTTAGCGGGGTCAGTAACACTCCCGCCACAGCTAGGAGCGCATCTTGACCGCATCGCACACCGCCGAGTTCGACCGGATGTGGGCAGATCTCGAGGGTGTCGGACGCGACCCACGCGGCGGCTACTCCCGCTTTGCCTGGACGCGAGAGGACCACACACTGCGTGAATGGTTCACCGGCGAGGCCGCCCGCCGTTCGATGGAGGTCGACATCGACCGCAACGGCAACCTGTGGGCATGGTGGGGTACGCCGGGACCAGGATCGTTCGTCACCGGCTCGCATCTGGACTCTGTGCCCGGCGGCGGCGCGTACGACGGGCCGCTCGGCGTCATCACCGCGTTTGCCGCCGTCGACAAGCTGCGCGCCGACGGCATCACCCCACAGCGGGCCGTCGCAGTGGCCTGCTTCGGCGATGAAGAGGGCGCCCGGTTTGGGCTCGCGTGCGTGGGTTCGCGGTTGGCGGCCGGACTGCTCGATGCCAAAAAGGCGAAGGCGCTCAAGGACTCTGACGGGATCGGGGTCGTCGAGGCGATGCGCAGTGCCGGACACGATCCGGCGCATTTAGGCCGTGACGACGAGGTGTTGTCCCGGATCGGCGTCTACGTCGAGCTGCACGTCGAGCAGGGCCGAAACCTCGTCGATCAGGGCCACGCCATCGCGATCGGGTCCTCGATCTGGCCGCACGGACGGTGGAGGTTCGACTTTCACGGCGCCGGCAACCACGCCGGCACGACGCGCCTCGAGGACCGGCGCGACCCCATGCTGACGTACGCCGAAACCGTGCTGTCCGCGCGCAAGCGGGCCCGGCTGGCCGGCACGGTAACCACCTTCGGTCGCGTCTCGGTCACGCCCAACGGCACCAACGCGATCCCGTCCGAAGTGACGGCATGGTTGGACAGTCGCGGCGCCGACGAGGCCGAGGTCCTGCGCGTCGTCGACGAGATCGAGACTCGCGCGCACGAGCGCGGCAGCCGCGATGACGTGACGGTGAGCGTCACCCGCGAGTCCTACACCGGCAAGGTCGAGTTCGACGCCGGCGTACAACAGCGGCTGCGGAGCGTGCTCGGCGCGGACACGCCCGTCATCGGCACCGGCGCCGGGCACGACGCCGGGATCCTCAGCAGCGTCGTACCCACCGGGATGCTCTACGTGCGCAACCCCACCGGGATCTCGCACGATCCGGCCGAATTCGCCGAACGCGACGACTGCCACGCCGGCATCGACGCGCTCGCCGCGGTGATGACCGACTACGTCACGCAGGCCCAGTCGTGAACGGGGCGTGGCGCTGCGAGCACGCCGTTATCGGTGACCGCGTGCTTCATGACGTCACCATCGAGTACGCCGACGGCGCAATCACCGCGGTCGGTTCCGCGACGGTCGCCGGCGCGCGGAATATCCACGGTCTGGTCATACCGGGACTGGCCAACGCCCATTCGCATGCCTTCCACCGGGCGTTGCGCGGGCGCACCCAGCGCGGGCACGGGTCATTCTGGACCTGGCGCGAGCAGATGTACGCCGTCGCCGCCACTCTCAACCCAGACAGCTACTTGGCATTGGCTACGGCGACATTCGCGGAGATGGCGCTTGCCGGAATTACCTGCGTCGGCGAGTTCCACTATCTGCACCATTTGCCCGACGGCACGTCGTACGGCGACGAGAATGCCATGGGTAAGGCGCTGATTCAGGCTGCCCACGCTGCCGGAATCCGGATCACGCTGCTGGACACGTGCTACGTCGCCGGTGGGTTCGGCGTACCACTGGAAGGGACTCAGCTGCGGTTCAGCGATGTCGACGCCGAACAGTGGGCGTTACGCGTGGATGCGCTGCGCGGCAACGATTACGCGCGCATTGGTGCGGCTGTGCACTCCGTGCGCGGCGTACCGGCCGAGCAGATCCCCACGGTCGCCCGGTGGGCAACCGTCCACGACGCGCCGCTGCATGTCCATCTGTCCGAACAGGTCGCAGAAAACGACCAGTGCCTCGCGCACTACGGACACACTCCGACCGAGGTGCTGCACGAAGCGGGCGCCCTCGGCAGTCGCACGAGCGCGGTGCACGCGACACATCTGCAAGCCGAGGACCTCAGACTTCTCGGCACGACCCACACGACGGCATGCTTCTGCCCCACCACCGAACGCGACCTCGCCGATGGTATCGGCCCGGCCAGGGCGCTCTTTGATCTGGGATCGCCGCTATCACTGGGATCGGACAGCCACGCTGTCATCGATATCCTCGAAGAGGCGCGCGCGGTGGAGCTCAACGCGCGGCTCGACACCCAGCAGCGCGGCCATTTCTCCGCGGCCGAACTACTCGGCGCCGCGACCCGCGCCGGCCATGCCTCTCTAGGTTGGCATGACACCGGCACGATCGAGGTCGGTGCGCGCGCAGACCTGGTCGCGCTGTCATTGGGCTCGGTACGTACGGCGGGCGCGGCACCGGACAGCGCGCTGGAGACGGCCATCTTTGCCGCCTCCGCAGCGGATGTCACCGACGTACTCGTCGACGGGCGGGCCATCGTCGTTGACCGGGCACACCAGTTGATCGACGACGTACCGGGCTCGTTGTCCGCGTCGATTGAGGCGCTGCAGTGAGCACCCTTCTGGCCAACATCAGCCTCCTCGTCACCAATGACCCGTCCGCCGGTGACGGTCTTACCGGTGAGATCGTCGATGCCGCAGTCGTTATCGACAACGGGGTCATCGTCTGGGTCGGCTCGAGCGCCAAGTCACCGGCCGCGGACGAACGCGTCGATCTCGACGGGCGGTGCGTGATTCCCGGATTCGTCGACAGCCACTCGCACCTCATCTTTGCCGGCGACCGGACGGCCGAGTTCGCCGCCCGGATGAGCGGTGCGGCCTACAGCGCCGGCGGAATCAAGACGACCGTGGCCGCGACCCGGTCGGCCTCGGACGACGAGCTTCGCCTCCGCGCAACGGATCTCGTCGCCGAGATGCGGCGGCACGGCACCACCACTGTGGAAATCAAGTCCGGCTACGGACTGGATGTGGCTAACGAAGCACGCAGCGTGCAGATCGCGCGCGAGCTGACCGCGGAGACGACCTTCCTCGGCGCCCACGTCGTACCTCCGGAGTACGCGGACAATTCCGACCGCTACGTCGACCTCGTGTGCGGTGCGATGCTCGACGCGTGCGCCCCGCATGCGAAGTGGGTCGACGTCTTCTGCGACCGGGGCGCCTTCGACGCCGACCAAGCGCGTGCGGTGCTGCGCGCGGGAATGCAACGCGGGCTCCTTCCGCGCCTGCACGCTAACCAACTCGAATCTGGTCCCGGCGTACAGCTTGCCGTCGAGGTCGACGCCGCGAGCGCCGACCACTGCACGCACTTGAGTGACGCCGATATCGAGGCGCTGGCCGGTTCGACCACTGTCGCGACGCTATTGCCAGGCGCGGAATTTTCCACCCGCGCCAACTACCCGGATGCCCGCCGGCTGATCGACGCAGGCGCGACCGTGGCATTGGCGACGGACTGCAACCCCGGCTCGTCGTACACCTCGAGCATGCCGTTCTGCATCGCAATCGCCGTCAGGGACATGAAAATGACTCCCGCAGAGGCTATGTGGTCCGCGACCGCCGGCGGTGCACGCGCGCTGAGGCGGGATGACATCGGTGCAGTGCGGGTGGGCGCGAATGCCGACCTGGTCGCGATCAATGCACCCAGCTATGTGCATCTCGCGTACCGACCCGGAGTACAGCTGATCGGCTCGGTGCTCTAGCCGTTCGCTTGTGTCATCAACCATGCCCTTGTGTCACCGAGGTCGGTGACACAAGTGGACAAATGATGACACGAGGCGGTGAGCGGCGTTACTCGGCGAGGAACTGCGCGAACGTGCCACTGCCGACGGCGTGGTCGGGAGCGAGATTGCCGCCCTGCCGCAGCGCCTTTCCGACCGCTCCAGGTAACGGGACCGACACGGCCCTGCGTCGTACGCCGTTGTGCGCGGCCCACGCGCCGAAGAACTCGTGCAGCCGCCCGACCTCCGGTCCACCCATGTCCGTCGCCCGCCCGATCGCCGGCCCAGTGGCGATCTCGACCAACCGGTCCGCGACCTCGCCGACCGCGATCGGCTGGAACGAAACGCCTTTGGGAATCGGCGCGATCGCCGGTATCCGGGCGATCCCAGCGCACATCGAAGCGACTAAGTTGTGGAACTGGGTGGTCCGCAGAATCGACCACGACACGTCCGACCGGGCGATCACCCGCTCCGCGGCGGCCTTACCCTTGTAGTAGCCGAGCGGGATGTCGTCGATCCCAACAATCGAGATGTAGACGAAGTGTGCGGCCTTAGCAGTCGCCGCCGCTACGAGAGCCCGAGTCATCTCGACGTCGCGTTTGCTACGACCCGAGGTCGCGCAGTGGATGACCGTGTCCATCCCGTCGACGGCAGCCTCGACCTCGGTCGGGGTGGCGGTCGCGAAGTCGATTCGGTAGGGAAACTTGCCGCCGATCCCGGCCGTGTTGTGCGGCGCGCTGCGGCTGGCCGCACGCACCTCATGTCCAAGGTCGAGCAGTCGCGTGACGATCGGCGTACCGAGCGTCCCGGTAGCCCCGGTGACCAGCAATTTACCCATCAGATTTACCCCACCTCAACCGTCCGGTAAGCACCCACCAACATACGCCCGACCACATCTCGCTTAATTGGCCTCGCGGTAGGGGCGCAGCGTGTTTTTCGCGATGACGACCTGCTGGATCTGGCTGGTGCCTTCATAGATACGGAACAACCTCACGTCGCGGTAGAAGCGCTCAACGGCGACCCCGCGCATGTAGCCACTGCCGCCGTGGATCTGTACGGCGCGGTCGGCGATCCGGTTGACCGCCTCGGACGCGAAGTACTTGACGATCGACGGCGCCTTGCGCCGATCGACGTCTTCGTCCCAGTCCTTCGCGGCCTGCAGAACCATTGCCTTCGTGGCGTACGCCTCGGTCTCGGAGTCTGCGATCAGGCCTTGGATCAGCTGGAACTCGGCGATCGCGTGTCCGGACTGATGGCGCTCTGCGGCGTACTTCGCGCTCTCGTGGACGAGCCGGGCGGACAGTCCTGCGCACAGCGCGGCGATTGTTACGCGACCCTGCTGCAGTGACTTCATTGCGGTCGGGAAGCCGATCGCCTCGTCGCCGCCGATCAGATTCTCGAGTGGTATCCGCACGTCGTCGAAATTGATGTCGGACGTCCAGGAGCCCATCTGGCCCATCTTCAGGTCGTGCGGAGCGACCGTGACGCCGGGTGTGTCGGTGGGCACGAGGAAGACCGCTATCCCGCGGCTGCCGGCCTGGTCATTGCTGCGCGCAAAGACCATCAGCACCTGCGAGTACGCCGCATTGGTGATGAACGTCTTGCCGCCGTTGATGACCCATTCGTCGCCCTCGCGCTTAGCTGTCGTACGGAGGGTGCTTGGGTCGGAGCCGGCCTCTGGTTCGGTGAGCGCGAACGACGCGGTGACTTCGCCCGATGCGAGTCGCGGCAGCCAGCTCTTCTTCTGCTCTTCGGTGCCGGCCTTCACCAGCACCTGACCGGCGATGCCGTTATTCGTGCCGAACATCGAGCGGAACGATGGCGTGGTCCAGCCGAGCTCGAGATACAGACGTACCTCCTGGGTCATGCTCAGACCGAGGCCGCCGTACTCCTCCGGGATCGCAAAACCCCACAGACCCATGTCCTTCGCCTGCTGGCGAATGGTCATCGGGACTTCGTCCTTGGCCTCGATCTCGTCCTCGGCTGGTACGACGACCTCGCGGACGAACGTCCGGACCGCACCCAAGATCTCGTCGAAATCCTTATCGTCCATGCTGTTCTCTCCTCACCGCGACCGGAAAGGCTCCAGTCGAAAACCTTAAATTCTATATAATTCTCGCATAATCACCACGGCGGGCGACTCCTTTGTTGGCGAGAGCACATTAGACTCCCCGCTAGGTGCTGACCACACTGGACGTCACGGTCAGCACGCCACCGGCAATCCTTCATACCACTCACAAGAGGAGACTCAATGCCAAGCACGGTCAAGGGTGTCATTGCACGAGGCAAGGGCCAAGCGGTCAGCGTCGAGAACGTCATCGTGCCAGACCCGGGGCCCGGCGAGGCGCTGGTCAAGATCCAGGCGTGCGGCGTCTGCCATACCGATCTGCACTACCGCGAGGGTGGCATCAACGATGACTTCCCCTTCCTTCTCGGGCATGAGGCCGCGGGCATTGTCGAAGCGGTCGGCAATGACGTCACCGACGTGGCGCCGGGCGACTTCGTGATCCTCAACTGGCGGGCCATCTGCGGCGAGTGCCGGGCCTGCCTGCGCGGCGAGCAGTGGAACTGCTTCAACACTCACAACGCCACGCAGAAGATGACCCTGAAGGACGGGACCGAACTGTCCCCCGCGCTTGGTATCGGCGCCTTCATCGAGAAGACGCTCGTCGCGGCCGGCCAGTGCACCAAGGTCGACCCCAACGCTGATCCGGCCGCCGTCGGACTGCTCGGCTGCGGTGTCATGGCCGGCGTCGGCGCGGCAATCAACACCGGCAAGGTCACCCGCGGCATGAGCGTCGCCGTCATCGGCTGCGGCGGCGTCGGCGATGCGGCTATCGCCGGCGCGTCGCTCGCGGGAGCGGCCAAGGTCATCGCGGTTGACGTCGAGGACCGCAAGCTGGAATGGGCCAAACAGTTCGGCGCCACGCACACGGTCAACTCGAAAGAACGCGACGCGGTCGAGGCGATTCAGGAACTCACCGGAGGGTTCGGCGCGGACGTCGTCATCGACGCGGTCGGCCGTCCCGAGACGTGGAAGACAGCGTTCTACGCGCGCGACCTCGCCGGCACCGTCGTACTCGTTGGCGTGCCGACTCCGGAGATGCGGATCGAGATGCCGTTCCAGGAGTTCTTCGGACGCGGCGGCTCCCTGAAGTCCTCGTGGTACGGCGATTGCCTGCCCAGCAGGGACTTCCCGATGCTCGTCGACCTCTATCAGCAGGGCAAGTTCAACCTCGACGCATTTGTCAGCGAGCGGATCGGCATCGACGATATCGAGTCCGCGTTCACCAAGATGCACGACGGCGACGTACTCCGCTCCGTAGTGATCATGAAATGACAGCTCGAGTCGAACACCTCGTCACATCCGGAACCTTCAGCCTCGACGGCGGCACGTGGGACGTCGACAACAACGTCTGGATCGTCGGCGACGACTCCGAGGTAATCGTGATCGACGCCGCGCACGACGCAGATGCCATCGCTGCGCAGATCGGCGATCGCAAGACGATCGCCATCGTCTGCACGCACGGTCATGATGACCATATCGATGCGGCGCCGGCACTGCGGGACAAGACTGGCGCACCGATCTGGATCCACCCGGACGACGACGTGCTGTGGCGCATGCGCCATCCCGACACCGTCCCGGACGATGATCTGGCCCACGGACAGCAGATCAAGGTCGCTGGTACGACGCTCACGATCTTGCACACACCGGGCCACGCGCCCGGCGCGATATGCCTCTACAGCAAGGATCTAGGCTGCGTGTTCACTGGCGACACGCTGTTCAACGGCGGTCCGGGAGCGACCGGTCGCTCCTACAGCGACTACCCGATGATCGTCTCTTCGATCCGTTCGCGACTGTTTACGCTCCCGCCGGAGACCGTCGTACACACCGGGCACGGTCCTGACACCACGGTCGCGGACGAGCTGGACAACGTACCGGACGAAAAGGCCGAGTAGCCGGCACTAATGCTTTGACACCGGCGAGCCGCCTCTGAATAATTATCGGGCGGCCCGCGTGGGCTTCTCCCGTATCGGGCCGCCCTCTCATGGGAGACGACTTGATACACGCACGCGGACTTGCCCAGACATTTCACACCAAGCGAGGGCGCGAGAAGGTCGACGTACAAGCCGTTCGCGGGGTCGACATCGACGTAGAGGAAGGCGAGATTGTCGGCTTCCTTGGCCCTAACGGTGCCGGCAAGACGACCACCCTTCGCATGCTCACCACGCTGCTCAAGCCGACGGCAGGCACGGCCACCGTCGCCGGATATGACGTGGCGACCGAGCCGATCAAGGTCCGCCAGAGCATCGGCTACGTCTCGCAGAGCGGCTCGACCTCGGGCGAGGCACGCGCGGGTGAAGAGATCATGGACCACGGCATGCTCTACGGCATCAGTCAAAAGCAAGCCGAACAGCGCGGACGCGAATTGTTCGAGCAGCTCAATCTCGACGGGATGTGGAATCGCAAACCCAAGACGATGTCCGGTGGCCAGCGCAGGCGCCTGGACATCGCGATGGGCCTGACTCATGATCCCAAGCTTGTCTTCCTCGACGAGCCGACCACCGGCCTCGACCCGCAGGCTCGGGCCAACCTCTGGACTCACATCTCAGACCTACGCACACACCGTGGCAGCACGGTGTTTCTCACGACGCACTATCTGGACGAGGCCGACGCGCTGAGCGACCGGATCCTCATCATCGACGACGGCGAGATCGTCGCCGCGGACACTGCAGACAATCTCAAATCAAACGTCGCCGGAGATCTGCTCGAGCTGGAACTCAAAGACAACGCCAGGACGACGACCACAGCCGAGAAGCTCGGCTCGATCCCTGGTGCCACGGACGTGGAAGTCGATGGAGTTGACGTACGCGGGCGGTTACGAAATGCCGGAACCGCCGTGCCCGGTCTGCTGCGCGACCTCGACCGTGCCGGCATCGAGCTCGTGTCCATTGAGGTACGCCGACCAACCCTCGACGACGTCTTCCTCAATCTGACCGGCCGCTCACTGCGCGAGGCCTAGGAGCCAACCATGACCTTTCTGCGACAGACCTACATCGTCTATCGACGCCAACTTCGGATGAACCTGCGCAACCCCGCCTGGGTCATCATCGGCATGATGCAGCCGATCCTCTATCTCGCGCTCTTCGGCCCGCTCCTCGAGCCGCTTGTCGGCCAGTTCGGCGCGACCAACGCATATACCTTCTTCGTGCCCGGATTGCTTGTGCAGCTGGGTATCTTCGGGGCAATGTTTGCCGGGTTCAGCCTCATCGGTGAGTGGCGGGACGGCGTCGTGGAAGCCGAGCGAGTCACTCCTGCCAGCCGCACCGCATTACTCATGGGCCGGATGTTGCGCGACGTCACGCAGCTGACCGTGCAGGCGGTGATCCTGATCGGGCTCGGGTTTGCCTTCGGCATGCGCGCGTCGTTCGGCGGCCTGCTACTTGGGCTCCTGCTCACGGTGCTGATTGGCGCCGCTTGCGCGGCCTCGTCGAACGCGGTCGCGCTGACCACCAAGAGCGAAGATGTGATGGCGCCACTGCTCAACATGGTGATGATGCCGATCCTTTTACTGTCGGGCATCCTGTTGCCGATGACAATAGGTCCGACCTGGCTGCAGCGCGTGAGCGACGTCATCCCGGTCAAGCACATCGTCACGGCCGTGCGCGGCTCGTTCGCCGGCGACATCCTCACTTCTTCGATGTTGTGGGGATCGCTGTGGACCGTCGTACTGTTCGGGCTCGCGATCTGGTGGGGCACAAGGGTCTTCCGCAAGGAGAACTCATAACCCCGCCCCGGAAACCCGCCGTTCGAAATCACTTGCGGGTGCGCCGACGCTGTGCGACAGTATTCAGCGTACCTTTCCCCAAACACCTGGAGATCCGTTGATTCTCTGAGATCGTCGACACCGCAGATGGCCGCGACTAACGCGTCGCTCGGCCGGGCAGCCCGATCTCAGAAAACTTCGCTCAATGCTCCAGATCTGTTGGCGCCCTCGCGGTCGTCGTCATGGCTCACCACTCGCTTCCATGACGGGAACTGCCTATGTCCGCACCCCAAACCCCCTCCATCATCTGTGACTCCCTGACCTTCGAATGGCCCGACGGCACGACCGCGCTGCGCGCGCTCGAAGCACAGTTCGACACAGCGAAGATCGGCCTGATCGGCGTCAATGGCGCCGGCAAGTCCACCCTGCTGCGACTCATCGCCGGCCGGCTCACACCCACTGCGGGTGACGTACGTGCCAGCGGCGAGATCGCCTATCTGCCGCAGGATCTCACGATCACCCACGGCCAGTCGGTCGGCGACTTGCTCGACGTCCAGCAACAGCGCGAAGCCTTAGCGGCAATCGAGGCCGGCACGGCAACCGCATCGGATTTCGAGACGATCGGCGACGACTGGGACATCGAAGAACGCGTGCTCGCCGAACTTTCCCGCCTCGGACTCGCCGGCATCTCACTCGACCGCGACCTCGCCACGCTCTCCGGTGGAGAAGTCGTCCTGATCGGTCTAGTCGCGAAACTGCTGCGGAGGCCCGATGTGCTGCTGTTAGACGAGCCGACCAACAATCTCGATATCGAGGCGCGTCGACGGCTCTACTCGGTCGTCGACGACTGGACGGGCACGCTCCTGATCGTCAGTCACGACCGCGAGCTGCTCCGCAGGGTGGACCAGATCGCCGACCTTACCGACGGCGCGCTTCGCATGTATGGCGGCAATCTCGACGACTATGAACGGATCCGAGCCGAGGAGGACGAGGCCATCGAACGGGAGGTTCGCACCGCCGAGTCCGACGTACGACGGCAAAAACGTGAGCTCGCCGACGCGCGGATCAAGTTAGACCGGCGGCTTCGTTACGGCAAGAAGATGATGGCGCAGAAGCGGGAGCCGAAAATCATCATGAACGCACGCAAACGCGCGGCGCAGGTGTCCTCCGGCAAGCACCGCAACCTGCACATGGAGCGGTTGGCGGACTCACGTGGAGCGTTGAGCGAGGCGCAATCACGGTTGCGGGACGACGACGAGATCCGAGTCGACCTGCCGGAGACCGCCGTACCGGCCGGCCGCACGATGCTCGACCTGCGGTCCCCTGATGTCAACATCCGGGGCCCAGAGCGGATCGCGCTGCTCGGGCGTAACGGTTCGGGCAAGACGACACTGCTCAACCGGGTCCTCCGCGAGTCCCTCTCTCCGTCAACGACCCGACTATTGCCTCAACGCCTCGACGTCCTCGACGAGTCTGTGAGCGTGCTGGACAACGTCTCGCGGCTGGCCCCGACAACACCTCCCGCGCAGACCCGCAACAGACTCGCGCAGTTTCTGTTGCGCGGCCGGCAGGTCGAGCTCCCCGCTTCGACACTGTCGGGCGGGGAACGATTCCGCGCCGTGCTCGCCGCGCTCCTGTTGGCCGAGCCCGCGGTCCAGCTGTTGTTGCTTGACGAGCCAACCAACAACCTGGACATGGCGAGCGCGCGCCAGCTGACCGGGGCGCTCAACTCTTACCAGGGCGCTCTTTTGGTCGTGAGTCACGACGTGTCGTTCTTGCGTGGGCTCGAGATCGACCGGTGGCTGTGGCTGGACCGCGACGAAGGTCTGGCCGAGATCGATGCACCGGTGACTTCCAACCACGGACCTTAATCCTCCCGGTTATCGTCGCCACCGTCGATCGCAGTCAGGAAATGATCCCCGAACCAGGCGAGGTCCTCGTCGAGCGCGCGCCGCCCGACAGTGAACCTGCCGCCGGCCTCCGACGCCGCGAAGCCGATGACGAACGTCGACAGGATCCGTTCAACGCGAGGGACTTCGTCGGCCGCGACGCCCGCTGCACGCAACGTCGCATAGACCGCATCGCGGACCCGTTTTGCACCCTCGGTCGCCGCGGGCCGCTGCATCAAGAGCGGGAAGACCTCCGGGTGCCGCGAGGCTACTGCCCGCAGTGAGCCGGTCATCTTCGTGAGCTGTTCGCGCCACGGCAGCGCGGTTCCGGGCACGACGACTTCGAGCAGCATCCGCTCGACCAACCCGTCGAGCAGTTGCGATTTTCCGCCGACGTGTCGATAGAGCGCCATGGGTGTCACCCCGACTCGCTCGGCAACCGCACGCATGGTCAGCGCGTCGAGACCGCGCTCGTCGGCGATCGACAAGGCGGCCACGAGAATGGTGTCGCGGTCGGTCTGCGGTTGGCGCGCCATTGCTTCTCCTCGAATCAGCGTTAATATACGTCGTATATATACATCGGATACTAACGGGGTCGTTATGAAGGTTCTATTATCGGAGGGATCGAGCCTGACCGCGCGCGAACATCTCACGGTGCTCGGTCGCGCCGGAGTCAAGGCCGACGTACTTTCCTCGATTTCTCATCCACTGTGCGAGTTCAGCCGTTGGACCGGAACAGTGCACCGGGTACCATCGCCGTCCGCCGATCCGCTCGGCTACCTGGCTGCAGCGGGCCGACTAACCGAGACCGGCGGCTACGATGCGTTGCTGCCGACGCACGAGCAGGCGTGGTTGTTTGCAGTTGGCCGGAAACTGTTGCCGACAGGTATTCCGCTCGCAGTTGCACCGGCAATGGCATTCGACCGGGTACAAGGAAAACTCGCCTTCTGCCGTCTACTCGACGAGCTTGATCTCCCTCAACCGGGCTGGACCGAAGTCGCCGGCGTGGCTGATGTCGCCGGCCTTGGTTTTCCTTGCTGGCTCAAGTCCGACTTCTCGACGGCAGGGCGCGGCGTCCGACTGGTCCACGACAACAACACCGCCACAGCGGCGCTTGCCGAGCTGGCGAGACCGGTCCTCGCCCAACTGCCCGCTCCCGGAAACTACGCGCAAGTGGGCGCGCTCTTCGATCGCGGTCGGCTAGTGGCCGTGCACACTAGCGAGAAGACGGGCGATGGCGCCGGCGGTAGCGCCGCCGCACGGCTGAGCGTCGATCATCCGGAGGTCCGCGCGCATGTTGCCCGAGTCGGTGCGCATCTCCGATGGCACGGTGGCATGACATTCGACTACTTCCACGTCGATGGCCGGCCCCAGTACATCGAGTGCAACCCACGAACGGTCGAACCGGGGAACGCCGCTGCCAGTGGCGTCGACCTGCCGATGCTCACGATCGCTCTCGGTAGCGGAGCGCCGATGGCTTCTACAGTAGCCATCGGGCGGGCTGGCGTCCGGACGCAAAGCGCATTGGCTCTCATGCTCGGCGCAGCCGAACGCACTGGCCGTCGACATGCGTCCGTCGCGACTCTGCTCAAGGCACTAACCGGACGCGGCTATCCCGACAAGGAAGTCCTTACCCCGCTGCGAAAAGATCCGAAAAGCGCGCTCCCGCTGGCGATCGCGGCCATTACTGTCCTTCGAGGGCCGGCATCCGTGCGCGCACTCGCCGCCAAGGTGGTGGCGGCATACTCAGTGACGCCGTCCGCGATCGACATCGTGCGCTCGAGAGTGGATCAAGGCGTATGACCCGCAACGGGTTTAGGGTGGCGACATGACACCGAAGAAACGCTCCTACCCCTATCTTCTCGACGGGAAGCTCCAGCGCACCGGCAAACTCAGCGACGTCACCAACCCATACGACGGTTCGGTAGTCGGCCGCTACTACAAGTTGCCGGAGGCCTCGGTCGAGCAAGCGATCGCCTCGACCGCAGCCGCTTCGGCCGCCGCGCAGGCCCTTCCGGCGCATGCCCGAGCCGCTGCGCTGGTCTATATCAGTGGGCAGATCGAGAAGCGGGCCGAAGAGTTTGCGCAGCTGATCACGTCGGAAAACGGCAAACCGCTGATGTGGTCACGCGGCGAGGTCGCTCGCGGCATTTCGACCTTCCGCTGGGCCGCTGAAGAGGCACGCCGCTTCTCGGGTGAGCTACAGCGACTCGACACCGAGGCATCCGCGACCGGCCGGATCGCCGTCGTACGGCGTTTTCCCCGCGGGCCAATCCTCGGCATCTCGCCGTTCAACTTCCCGCTCAACCTCGTGGCACACAAGATTGCACCCGCGATCGCCGCCGGGGCGCCGATCCTGCTCAAGCCTGCCGGCAGCACGCCGCTGACCGCGATGCTACTTGGCTCGATCATCGCCGAGACAGAGCTGCCCGCCGGGATGGTCAACATCGTGGCGATCCCGGGCAAGGAGATGGACACACTCGTCACCGACCCACGGTTGCCGGTCATCACGTTCACCGGCAGCGGCGCTGTCGGCCAGGGTCTGCTCGACAAGGCGCCTCGTAAGCACCACACGCTTGAGCTCGGCGGCAACGGTGCGGCGATCGTCGCGCCGGACTGGGACGACCTGGACAAGGCCGCGGATCGACTTGCGACGTTTGCCAACTACCAGGCCGGGCAGTCATGCATCGCCGTACAGCGCATCTACGTCCACAAAGACCAGTACGACGCCTTCATCAAACTGCTGACCAAAAAAGTCAAGGCACTGAAGACCGGTGATCCGGCGAAGAGCACGACCGTCGTCGGCCCGGTCATCGACGAGGGCGAAGCCACCCGCATCGTGGACTGGATCGGTGAGGCAAAGAAGGCCGGCGCCACCGTGCTGACCGGCGGCCGGCGCCGCGGGACGACCGTCGCGCCCACCGTCCTGGTCGACGTGCCCAAAAATGCGAAGGTGTCCAATGACGAAGTCTTCGGGCCAGTGCTCACCGTCAAGGCTTATCGCACGTTGGACGAGGCATTCCGGCTCGTCAACGACTCGCGCTACGGTCTGCAGGCTGGCGTCTTCACGAAAAACATCGAGACCGCGTTCCGTGCGCATCGGGAGCTTCAGGTCGGCGGCGTGATCGTCGGCGATGTACCGTCCTTCCGCGCCGACCAGATGCCCTACGGCGGCTGGAAAGAGTCCGGAGTCGGGCGCGAAGGCATCGCCTCGGCGATCGAGGACTACACCGAGGCGCGAGTCATGGTGCTCACCGGCCTCGACCTCTAGCGACCGAAGGACCGCATGCCGAGCAAGCGCACTACCCCGAAACGACGCTCTAAGGCCGCGGTCCCGCCGCCGACGGTGCAGCATGCGGGTGATCGAGTCTTCATCCTCGATATCCCGTACCGAACCACCGCGCCTGGCGCGCAGTGGGTACCGGCGTGGAAAACGCACGCCTACGTCGGCGCCGCGCTACCGGATCCGTTGCGGCCGTTCGCGTCGCAGCCGTACTCCTACCAGAGGTGGATAGAAGACGACCTGAATGCCGTCCCCGGGGAGCCGATGCGCGACGTCGCAGCAAAGACACCCAGGCAGGAACAAATCGACGGCGCTGCGGCAATCGTCACTGCGCACCGCGCGGGAGCCCGGCAGTTCTTACTCGCGGACGACCCGGGGACCGGTAAAACGATCACGATGATTCTGGCCGCCCAGACCATCGCGCAAGAACGAGCCACGCCCTCTGCGATACCGAAGATCCTTGTCACCGTCGACCGGCCGTTTGTCATCACCGCACCGCACTGGCGTGCCAGCATCGCCAGCGTCGGTGACGGCGGCTGCCGGTGGCTGATCTGCTCCCCCGACCAGCTGCGCAAGCTCCTGGCCCGCAACGGCCAGCCGCGGTACTCCTTCGACGCGCAGATCTACGACGAATCGCAGCTGTACAGACACCAGGACACCAAACGTGTCACCGCTATGCGACGAATCGCCCGTTACAGTGCCGATCATGCCAAGGCACCGTTCCTAATCAATGCGACCGCCACACCCGGACACAACCCTGCGGAGCTGACCTACCTTGCGCCCGCGTTCGCCCAGTTACATAACCAGCCCACCAGCGCATGGAACGACCTGGGGCAACGTCTCGTCGACGCCGGGCTCCCCTTGGCGAAACGCTACGACCGGTGGCAATGGGACGAGAACGCCACCGCATCCGGGCGTCTTCAACAAGAAGCAAGCGACCAGGTCCGGCGCTGGCTCACCGATGCCACACCACCACTGATGCTGCACCGGCCATCACCCCAAGGTCAGGCGCCCATCGACGGCATGCCCACCACCCTCACGGCAGAGCAGCGCGCCGCGTACAGCGCGGAGTGGGGCGACTTCCAACGCGACATGGGTCTCGCACGGCGCGGGAACAATGTCGCCAAGGGCCGCGCCGCGATCATGCGGTTTCGACAGAAGGCCGGGATGCTCCGCATTCGGGCAACCGCCGAATGGGCCTCGGCCCAAGTCGACGCCGACCGGCAGGTCGCCCTGAGCGTCGAATTCGTGAGCACGGCCGCCGGCCCGCTCTGCGACGAGCTAGCCGGCATGAAGATCCCCTACAGCAGCATCTACGGCAGCGGCACATTCGACACCGAGGCAGAACGTATCGCCTTCCAAACCGGTCGCACAAAAGTGTGCGTGTTCACCGTCGCGTCCTCGATCAGCCTGCACGCCGGCGAGATGCTGCCGGGCGGGACACACGCCTCCCGTACGCCGCGAGTTGGGGTGCTGCACCAGCCGTCGTACTCAGGCATCGCCACCCGGCAACGACTCGGCCGCACTCACCGAGACGGTCAGGTCAGCGAATGGTGGTTGGCGTACGCCGAGGACACGATCGAAGAACAGATCGCGCACATACAACTGGACCGGCTCCGCGCCACCACCAACGCTGTGGGCGGGGAGACGTCCGCGTTGCACAAGATCGCCGCCCTGCTCGGCGCCGACTGGCTGCCGGAAGATGCCCTCACGAACGGCGATTAACCACCGGTACGCCGCTGTCAGTCGGGTTTGCGTTGGTCCACGTGGACTGCGTTGGTCTACTTGGACTCGTCGGTGACGTTGTCCCAGGTGCCGGTCGATGGGTCGTAGACCTCGTGGTTGATCAGCGCGCCGTTAGCTTCGTCGAGCACGATGATCTGGTCGGCGACGCCGTCCTGATCCGAGTCGACGTAGTACTCGACGTTGCCGTCTTGTTCGACCGCGACCGTGTCGGCCACTCCGTCTCCGGAGAAGTCGAGCGTCGGCGCGCCGACGTCGTATGTCTGACCGTCGATGGTGAGGCTCAGGTCGCCACCGGCGACGTAGTCACTGCCCGGGCCCGACTGCGGAGTATCGGCCGGCTCCTGGCCGTCTGCGGCGGAGTCCGCACCGGGCCCGCTTGAGTCAACCGGCGGAATCGCGTCGGCGGAGTCGGAGGTCCCGGTAGTCCCGCTTTCGGTAGATCCGGAGTCAGCCGACGCGGAGTCCGCACCGGCCTGCGCCAAGTCGCTGGAGGCGTACGCCGACGCGGGAGCCGGCGCCGGCGACGATGGGTCGACGTACCCCGACTGCCCGACGTTGTCCGACACGGACACGTCACCCGAGGCGACGTCCGGCGCGGCGGTCTCCTGCCAGGTGGCAGAGGTGCCGTCGACCAGCTGGGTGTGGCTGATCAACTGGCCGTTGGCGTCGGTGATAGTCAGCTCGTCGGCCTGCCCGTCACCGTTGTTGTCGACGTAGTACTCGACCTGGTTTCCGTGATCCTGTACAGCCGTGTCGGCGACCCCGTCACCGTTGGAATCGAAGGTAGCCTCACCGGCGTAGAACTCCGTGCCGGAGAAGTTGGCGTTGATGCCCGCTGGCGCGGACTCGGCAGGCTCGCTGTCGGCGAAGATCGTGCTGGCATCTGGCTCGCTGCTCGACGTACTGTTGTCGGCAAAGGTCGGCTCGGAGTCCGACCCACCGCCCGACCCGCTCTGATCTCCAAAGATCTCGTCCGTCACTTGTTCGGCGCTCGCGCCGTTGTTGCCGTTGAATATTTCGTCGTTGATCTGGGTCGCTGAGGCGGAGTCCGGTGCCTCGTCCGCGGTCACGTCGAGCCCAAAATCAGCGGACATATCGTCGCTCATTGCATGCTCCTCAAAAATTCACAACGCGCTCACGCGCCGCGGCAGGCAGGCATTTTCGTCGTACGACGGCCCGGCTGACCGAAGTCGCGGCGCGAGATCGCGGTCATATCGCTGTCTTATGTCAGTCATGAGATTCATATTGCGTACTGCGGTGTTGCGAGTTAGATAGTGCACTTCTACGAGTAATTAGCTGCGGATACGGTTCCCCAAGCACTCTACGTGGTGCAGGCCACAGACATCAGACGGGCGCACTTCGGGCAACAAAACAACGCTTCGGGCAGGCAACTACCTACCCGAAGCGTCGTTATCGACCCGGAGCTGCGCGGTGGTCAGCGCGCGTTGGTTGCGGCGAGCGTTTCCTTGCTCTGCGCAAGCGCGTCCTTGATCTTCAGCTTGCCGCTCGTCTTGAGCATCGCGCCGGCGTACACCCGCCCGGCGAGTCGCACGAGCAGCACGATCGCGATGACCTGAAGTACGACGGCGATCGCGTACTGATAAACCGGTACGTCGCTCATCGCCGCCCGCACCGGCATCGTGGTCGGCGACACGCCAGGGATCATGCTGACGATTGTCGCGAACGTCCCGCTCGGATCATCGAGCACCTTGAACGCCGCGAAGAAGGACAACATCGGAATGAACGTCCCGGGAATCATCGCCGACCCGAGATCCTCTTGACGCGAAACGAGCGACGCTGCCAGTGCGAACATGCTCGCGAAGAATGTGTAACCGAGCACGAACCAGGCCAACACCTGCAAGATCGTCGATATCGCCGAACCAGGCACCGTGATCAGGTCAGCGGCGATGGCGCCGCCGAGGCCAAGTCCCACGACAATCACCAACTGCATGAGGCCGAGGATGCCCAGGCCGATGATCTTGCCGGTGAGCAGCTGCCACGGCTTGACCACCACCATCAGCAGCTCGATGACCCGGCTGGACTTCTCTTCGACCACGCCCTGAGCCACGAACTGACCGATCATCATCAGCATGCCGTAGACGATGCCGACCGCCACGATCGCGACGATCCCTCGTTCCATGTTGGTCTTGGCGTTGGGATCAATGGTCTTCTCGTGCATGGGGACGACTTTCATCGCCTCCGCGAGCTTCTGCTGGTCAATTCCGGAGTCAGCGATCTGCTTCTGTTGTTGCTCGGCGGCGTACGCGCCCTTGAGTACGGCGCCCAAGGTCGCGTTGAGGCTGTCTTTCGTGATCAGCGTGTCGCCGGAGACGATCGCGTCGAGATCGCCGTTCTCGAGCTTCGGTTTCGCCGCATCCTCGTCCTTGACAGTTGAGAGCGTGACCTTGGCTCCGAGCTGTTTCGCGCCCTCAGCGACTTGCGCCGTGAACTCCTTTGACTGCGAACCGACGACGCCTACTTTGTATTCGTCATTGCCGCTGTTCGCGAGGACATTGAAACCGACGACCACGAGAATGATGGCGATGAAAACGCCGATAGAGATGAGGTACGTCTTGTCGTGCAACTTGGTGGTTATCTCGCGTTTGGCAACCATCTTGATCAGGTTGCCGGGCGAGGCGGGCGGGTTTGGGTTGGTTGGCGCGCTCATGCGGCGACTGCTCCTCGGAAGATTTCGGCGAGGTTCGGCGTCTTCCAGCCGAACTGTTCAACGGTGCCTAGCTGCATCGCGGCGGTCAGGATCGCCGGCGCCGACTCAGGCGAGTCCGGCGTCACCAGTGCCCGGTTTCCGTTTTCTTGTGCGCCGATCGCGTGCGGCAACTTCGCGGCCCAGCCCGCTCCCGCGCCGGTCACGGTCAGCTCAAGCTGCTTACGCGACTCGCGCGCACGCAGCTCCTCCACGGTGCCGGTGGCGACCATCTCGCCGCCGTTGATGATGCCGACCGAGTCACATAACCGCTCAACGAGGTCCAGCTGGTGGCTGGAAAAGATGACCGGCACCCCAGCCTTGGCCTTCTCCAGCAGCCCATCCGCAAGCGCGTCGACCGCGACCGGGTCAAGTCCGCTAAACGGCTCGTCCAGGACCAGGATCGAGGGGTCGTGCACGAGCGCCGCAGCGAGTTGTACTTTCTGCTGGTTGCCGAGCGACAGCTTGTCGATGGTGTCTTTCGGGCCCATGACGACGCCGAGCCGCTCCAGCCATTGCTCGGCCGCCCGCGTCGCCTGTGCGCTGCCGAGCCCGTGCAGCTGACCGAAGTAGGCGAGCTGCTCGACCGGCCGCATCTTTGGGTAGAGACCGCGTTCTTCGGGCATGTAGCCGATAGTCCGGCGTACGGCGCGGGTCAACGGAGTGTCCTGCCACGTGACAGTGCCGCTGTCCGCGGTAAGCAGCCCAAGGATGATGCGCATAGTCGTGGTCTTGCCCGCTCCATTTGCGCCGCAGAAACCGAACATTTCGCCGGGTCGGACGTTGAAGCTGAGGTCCCGAAGTACCTGTTTCTGGCCAAATTGCTTGTTAATTGTGTCGATCGTCAACAACTGAGGAGGTCCTCGTTCCGGTCGTTTGCGGTCACGAATTACCCATGCTCTGGCCTGGGGATATCCGCCAAAGACAATAGCGCAGTTAGCGTCGCCGCGAACTCATCGTCGGCGCATTCGTTACTAGTTCATGGCCGGGGCGGACGCATTGGCTTCATAGCGCCAGAACGCCTTGCACACCACCGCGACGACCACCATAGCGACGACGATGACCAAGCCACCGGACCACAGCGCGAACGCGGGCGCCGTCACCGTGGCCATCACACCGAGGCGTACGTCGCCCAACCGCGGGCCTCCGGCGACGACCACCATGAAGACGCCTTGCATCCGGCCACGCATGTGGTCGGGCGCACGCACCTGCAGCATCGTCATCCGCAATGCCGCGCTGACCAGGTCCGCTGCGCCGGCGAGCGCCAGGCAGAGTACGGCGAGCCATAGGTCTTTGGTGAAGGCGAAGACGCCGATCGAGGCGCCCCAGATCGCGACCGAGTAGATGATGACGACGCCATGCCGGTTGAGGTTGGAGATCCAGCCGCTGACCAGGCCCGCGGCGACCGCCCCGATCGAGGAACCGGCGTACAGCCAGCCAATCGACGACGCGCCGAACGTCCCGGAGGCCAGCGCCGGGAAGACCGCGAGCGGCCACCCGAAAACCATCGCGATCAAGTCGACCACGAAGGTCATCAGCAGTACGCGTTGCGTCTTGAGGTAACGAAATCCTTCCCACACGTCCCGTATTGCCCTGCCGAAGGCGCCCTTGCGCGCGGACTTCTGCTCCGGCGGCATCGAGGGGATTCCGACCAGTGACGCGATGGCGGCGGTCAGCAGTACGGCCTCGGCCAGGTAGGTCCATTTCAGGTCGAAATGGCCGATCGCGTAGCCGGCGACGACCGGCCCAATGATCACGCCGAGCGACTGGGTGCTCGAGGCAAGTGTGTTGGCCGCCGGCACCAACTTGTCAGGCAGCAACCGCGGGATCATCGCGCTACGCGCCGGCCGATAGACCGACGCCGCCGCGGACTGAAACGCCACAAGCACCCACAGCACCCATACCGACTGGAACTCCAGTGCCGACTGAACGAAAAAAATGATGCTGCTGAACGCCGTAATCAACGTCGCCCAGATCACTAGTACCCGGCGATCGAGCGAGTCGGCCAGCGCGCCGCCGAGTAGGCCGAAGACGATCAGCGGGATCAGCGCGAACACGCTGGTGTAGCCGACCATCGCGCTGCTGCCGGTTAGCCGGAAAACCTGTACTCCGACCGCCACCAACGTCATCTGCGAGCCGACGATCGACAGGATGTTGCCGTAGAAGAGGCGGCGGTACGCCGGGAAGCGGAATGGACGCACGTCCATGGCCAGAGAGCGCAGCCGGCCGCGACGCTCCGGTTCGAGCGTCTCGGTCACGGGGCGAGCCGCTCCAGGGTCCAGGGGCCGGTGGGTTCGTCCCGCCGATAGCGGAATCGGTCGTGTAGCCGGCCGGTGTTGCCCTGCCAGAACTCCACGCACCGTGGCTCGATTCGATAGCCACCCCAGTGCGCGGGCCGTGGGATCGTGTCCGGATGCGCTTGTTCCAGTCGTCGCATCTCGTCCTCGACCTCGGCCAACGAAGAAATCACCTGAGACTGCGGGCTCGCGGCGCTGCCGACCTGGGACTCGTACGGCCGTGAGGCGAAGTAGTCGTCGGACTCCGCGGCGCTCGTGCGCACCGCGCGTCCTTCGATGATGACCTGCCGGTGCGAACCAACCCACGAGAAGCAGCCCGAGATATTCGGATTGTCGGCGAGGTGCGTGCCTTTTTGGCTGTCGTAGTTGGTGAAGAACTCGAACCCGCGGGCGTCGTACCCGCGTAGTAGGACGGTGCGGGCGCGGACCCGACCGTCCTTGGCCGCCGTCGCGATCACCATCGCGTTGGGTTCGGCGATTCCCGACTGTGCGGCATCTGCCAGCCACACGCCGAACTGCGCGATCGGGTCGGCGTCAAGGCGTTCCGCGCTCAACCGCGGCATGGTGTAGCGCACCCGGTCGTGTCGTACGTCGTACTCGCCGTCATCGGATCTCCCCACGGCCGCCGCTCCACTGGTCATCGTTGTCGGTCATCACTGCACTCGCCACTATCTAACCCTCCGGCCCCGAGGCGTCTGCACGGCCACGGCGGATCGTGGTTAAGTAACCAATGACTCGATATCGAAGCGCATCGTGAGGACTGCCATGACCGATAACCCAACGCCGGACTTCGTCCCTGGTCTCGAAGGCGTAATCGCGTTCGAAACCGAGATCGCCGAACCGGACCGCGACGGTGGTTCGCTGCGGTACCGCGGCGTCGACATCGAGGACCTCGTCGGCCGGGTGACGTTCGGAGACGTGTGGAGCCTTCTGGTCGACGGCGAGTTCGGCCAGGGACTCCCACCGGCCGAACCGTTCCCGTTGCCGGTGCACTCCGGCGACGTGCGCGTCGACGTACAGGCCGCATTGGCCATGCTGACGCCGATCTGGGGCTACCGCCCGTTGCTCGACATCGACGAGGAGGAGGCCCGCAGCAACCTCGCCCGGTCCGCCGTCATGGCCTTGTCCTACGTCGCACAGTCCGCCCGCGGCATCGGCGTACCGGCAATCTCGCAGGCGCGCGTCGACCAGTGCGAGACAATCGTCGAGCGGTTCATGGTGCGCTGGCAGGGCGACCCGGATCCGAAGCACGTCGAGGCCGTCGATGCCTACTGGACCTCCGCGGCAGAACACGGCCTCAACGCCTCGACGTTCACCGCGCGGGTGATCGCCTCGACAGGTGCGGACGTCGCCGCGGCCATGTCCGGAGCGATCGGCGCGATGTCCGGGCCGCTGCACGGTGGCGCGCCGACGCGGGTGCTGCATATGGTCGAGGAGGTCGAGCGGACCGGCGACGCGGCGGCGTACGTCAAGAAGTCGCTCGATAACAACGTGCGGCTGATGGGGTTCGGACATCGGGTCTATCGTGCCGAGGATCCGCGGGCGCGCGTGTTGCGGCGTACGGCGAAGGAGCTCGGCGCGCGGAAGTACGACGCGGCGCTGGCGCTGGAGCAGGCCGCGCTCGCCGAGCTGCGCGAGCGGCGGCCGGACCGGGCCATCGAGACCAACGTGGAGTTCTGGGCGGCCGTCGTACTCGACTTCGCCGAGATCCCATCCAATATGTTCACCTCGATGTTCACCTGCGCCCGAACTGCGGGGTGGTGCGCGCATATCCTGGAGCAGAAAAAAACCGGGCGGCTGGTCCGGCCATCCGCCCGATATGTGGGTCCTGATCCACGTAAGCCGTCGGACGTCGCCGGCTGGGACCGCATCACCCACACCTAAATCCGCAGCTTTGGCACCGAGGATCACATGACTTCGCAACAACCCGCGCTCGCCCCCGACAGCGTCATCACGCTGCCCGACGAACTTCTACCGGAGGATGGGCGGTTTGGTTCGGGTCCGAGTCGCACCCGGTTCGAGGCGCTCGAGGATTTCGCGCAGGTCGCACCGAACTACATCGGTACGTCGCACCGTCAGCCGGCGATCATGGATCTGGTCAAGCTGATCCGAGTCGGATTGCTGGAGTTCTTTGATGCACCGGAAGGCTACGAGGTCGCGCTTGGCAACGGCGGTTCGACGTACTTCTGGGACATGGCGGCCTTCTCGCTCATCCGGCAGAAGTCCCAGCATCTGAGTTTTGGCGAGTTCGGCGGGAAGTTCGCCGCCGCGGTCGCCGCGGCCCCCTTCCTCGACGACCCCACCGTGATCAAGGCCGACGTCGGCGACGCGTCCGCACCGGTCGCCGAGGCGGGCGTCGACGTCTACGCGTGGCCACACAACGAGACGTCGACCGGCGTCGCCGCCGCGGTCCAGCGCGTGGCCGGCGCAGATGAGGACGCGCTGATGGTCATCGACGGCACCTCGGGCGCCGCCGGCGTACCGGTCGACCTGTCGCAGACCGACGTCTACTACTTCGCCCCGCAGAAAGGGTTCGCCGGTGAGGGCGGGCTGTGGATCGCGATCCTGTCGCCACGGGCGATCGAGCGGCTCGGCCAGATCAAGGACACCGGCCGTTTCATCCCGGCGACATTGGACCTGTCCGTCGCGCTGGACTACGCCCGTAAGGACCAGACGCTCAACACCCCATCGGTCTATACGCTGTTCATGCTCGCCCACCAGGTCGACTGGTTCGTGCGTTCCGGCGGTCAGGAGTGGGCGGTGCGGCGTACCGCGGAATCGGCGAAGATCCTCTACGACTGGGCCGAGGCCTCGGCGTACGCCCGGCCGTTTGTGAGCGACGCGGCGCTGCGCTCCCCTGTCGTCGGGACGATCGACTTCGATGACTCCGTGGACGCCTCGCTGGTCGCCAAACACCTGCGCGCCAACGGGATTCTCGATACCGAGCCCTACCGCAAGCTCGGCCGCAACCAGCTGCGGATTGGCATGTTCGTGACCACGCCACCCAGTGATGTGGCCGCACTGACGAAGTGCATCGACTATATCGTCGAGCGCCTCTAACGCTGGTTCACTCGGCAACCGTCCGCGTCTTTAGCGCCGACTGATTTCGGCAGTCGTCCGCCGCGTTTCGCGCTCCTGGTCACGGCAACCTCTTCGTTGTGCGGCCCAAAGAGCCGCGACAAGGAGGACGTTCGGTAGACAAGGGACCCTCGCCACATCGAAACGCACCTCCGGGGACCGGGTCTCGGGCGCGATCGCCGGTTCGCCATACTTGGGCCGGTGCCCGTTGGTGATGTCACCTTTCGATGACGTCGCGTTTCTAATGTTGCCTTCTGATGATTTGGAGTGTTTCGTGCGCAATCCCAGAGCCTTCTTCCGTCCCCTTGCTGTTGGCGCGCCTATGCCCGTCGACACGGTGCCGTTCCGGCCCTCGCGAATGATTCACTTCTTCGACCCGAGCAACGAGCGGATGGCGCTCAAGGTCCCGGACATCGCCAAGAAGGTCGACATCATCCTCGGCAACCTCGAGGACGCTATCGAGGTCGCCAACAAGGAAGCCGCCCGCGAAGGCCTGGTCAAGATCGGCAAGACCACTGACTTCGGGCCAACCCAGCTGTGGACGCGCATCAACAGCCTCGACTCGCCGTGGGCACTGGATGACATCACCCGGCTGGTGACCGAGATCGGTGACAAGCTCGACGTCATCATGGTCCCCAAGGTCGAGGGTCCTGAGGACATTCACTACGTCGACCGGCTGCTCGCCCAGCTTGAGGCCCGCGCCGGTATCAAGCGGCCAATCCTCGTACACGCGTTGCTCGAGACCGCCTCAGGCGTCAATAACATCGAACAGATCGCGGCCGCGAGTCCCCGCATGCAAGGGATGTCGCTCGGACCGGCCGACCTGGCCGCGAGTCGCCGCATGAAGACAACCCGCGTCGGTGGCGGTCATCCCGACTACATCGTGCGTACTGATCCGACTGGAGATGACCTCAACGAGGGCCGTACGACGTACCAGCAGGACCTGTGGCACTTCACGATCTCGCGGATGGTCGACGCCTGCGCCGCGATGGACATCTTGCCGTTCTACGGGCCGTTCGGCGACATCAAGGACGTCGTGGCATGTGAGGACCAGTTCCGCAACGCCTTCTTGCTCGGCTGCGTCGGCGCGTGGAGCCTGCACCCGGTGCAGATCGACATCGCCAAGCGCGTGTTCACCCCGCCTGTCGAAGAAGTCAAGTGGGCCAAGCGAGTCATCGAGGCCATGGGCGACGGCGCGGGCGCGGTCATGCTCGATGGCAAGATGCAGGACGACGCGACTTTCAAGCAGTGCCAAGTCGTCGTCGAGCTCGCCGAAGCCCTCGCCGAGCGTGATCCCGAACTCGCCGCGTCGTACGGCATGAAATAACCGGAGTACTCCCGATGACTGATGCAAATCTGCGCCCCCGCCGTTCCGTCCTCTACATGCCGGGCGCCAACGCCCGTGCACAGGAGAAGGCCAAAGATCTCGACGTCGACACGATCATCCTCGACCTCGAGGACTCCGTGTCGCCGGACAGCAAAGTCGAGGCGCGCGAGCGCGTCTGCCAGGCCGTGCGCGACGGCGGCTACGGCCACCGCGAGCTGATCATCCGCACTAACGGGCTCGACACCGAGTGGCACGCCGACGACCTGACCGCCGCCGCCAAGGCCGGACCGGACGGCATCTTGGTGCCTAAGGTCAACACCGCCGACGAGGTACGCCAGATCGAGGCGGCGATCGAAAAGGCCGGCGCGCCTGCCACGACCCGGATCTGGGCCATGGTCGAGACGCCGATCGCGATCCACAATGTCTTCGATATCGCCGCGGCGAGCGAGCGGCTCGCCGTACTGGTGATGGGCACCAACGATCTGGTCAACGAGTTGCACTCGGTCCATGTGCCCGGGCGCGCACCCATCATGCCGGCCCTCGCGCAGGCGCTGCTTGCCGCTCGCGCCGCGGGCAAGACGATCCTCGACGGCGTCTACAACGACGTACGCGACCCCGAAGGCTTCGAGGCCGAATGCCGGCAGGGCCGCGAATGGGGCTTCGACGGCAAGACGATCATCCACCCCACTCAGGTCGAGCCGAGCAACCGTGTTTTCGCGCCGTCCGAGGAGCAGGTCGCGCACTCGCGCGAAGTCATCAAGGCCTTCGAGGAGGCGACCGCTGCCGGCAAGGGCGTCATCACCGTCGGCGGCAAGATGATCGAAAACCTGCACGTACGCGATGCCGAACGCATCCTGGCGATGGCCGAGGCCATCGCCCGCTAGACCCCGTCTGACTCGAGACCCCGCCGCCGCGTAAGGCCGCGGGGTCTCGTGTCTGGAATCAGGAAGTACTTATACGCGTAGGTGACCGTGTGGCCCTGGCCGGCCGAGGCATCGCGGGCGAGTCTTCACCTGCCTACTCAAAGCGAGTTGATATCCCCCACCCCACCGAGGTGCGCGAGCTTGTCGGGGTTGATCTGGTTGCGCAAGGAGACGATTCGTCCGTCGACGATGTCAAGGGCCAGGACGCCGTACAGCTCGCCCGCCGGGCCGAGGGTTAGGAACGCCGGCTGGCCGTTTGCTTGGGCCGGCACCAGACTCACACCGAGCGGGTCGCCCCGCCGGACCAGCCCGAGCAGGAACCGGGCCACAGGTAGCGCCCCCTGCATCGGCTTCTGGATCGCCGGAGCCTTGCCGCCGCCGTCGCCCCAGAACGTGACGTCGTCGGCAAGCAGCGCCTCCAGCTCTCGCAGACTGCCGCCGCGGACGGCTTCGAGGAAGGCAGCGGCCAGTTCCTCACGCCGCGCCGCAGATGCCTCAAACCGCGGCCGGCCGCTCTCGAGATAACGCCGCGCGCGCGAAAAATGCTGACGGCAGGCCACTTCTGACGCCTCGACGACTTCCGCGATCGCCGGGTAGTCGTAGCCGAGCGCCTCACGCAGGATGAAGACGGCGCGCTCGACAGGGGTCAGCGTCTCCATCAGCGTGAGCATCGCGAACGAGACGTCGTCGCGGGTCTCTACCTGCTCACTCGGGCCTGCTGCCGGCTCCGCGACGGGGAGCATTGGACCGCGGCCGTCGACGAGCGGCTCGGGCAGCCATGGCCCGACATACATCTCGCGACGTACCCGCGCTGAGCGTAAGTTGTCAATCGCCAGTCGCGTCGTCACTGTCGTCGCCCATGCGTCGAGATTAACGGGCGTGGCGCCGTCGGTCTCGGCCCGCGTCATCCGAAAGAATGCCTCCTGCACGACGTCCTCGGCCTCCGCGACGCTGCCGAGCATCCGGTACGCGATTGAGAACATCAGTGGCCGGAGGTCGTCGTGCGCCTGCGCAATTGCCGTCATCACCCCACGATCGCACGCGCCCTGTCACAGATCGAGCGGGTATTTCGTCGAAGGGGTGGACAGCAACAACAGCATCCAAAGAGGAGCAGACCATGCGCATCCTTCTCGCCGGCGCGACCGGAGCCATCGGCCACAGCCTTACCCCGGCATTGGTCGAGGCGGGCCATACCGTATTCGGCACGACCCGGACCGAATCCCACACCGGCGCCATTACCGCAGCTGGCGCGTCCCCGGTCCTGATGGACGGCCTCGACCGCGGCTCGGTCATGACGGCCGTCGCGGAGGCAAAGCCCGATGTCGTCCTCCACCAGCTCACGTCGCTAAAGGCCGGCATGAACCCTAAGCACTTCGACCGCGACTTCGCGATGACCAACCGCCTGCGCACCGAGGCGACCGACTACCTGCTCGAGGCGTCCCGCCAAAACGGCGTGACCCGCTTCATAGCCCAGAGCTACGCCGGTTGGCCCGCGCCGCGCACGGGTCCAGCCATCGCCGATGAGACCGCAGGTTACGACCCGCACGTCGGCCGGGAGGCACGCGCTTCGCTCGCCGCGATCCGCCACGTTGAGGCTGCCGTCCTCGCAGCAACGGACCTTGAAGCGATTGCTTTGCGCTACGGCGGTTTCTATGGTCCAGGGACCGGTATCGCGCTCGATGAGGAGAGCGAGATGCTCGAGATGGTCCGGCAGCGCAAATTCCCTATCGTTGGGAGCGGCGGCGGCCTCTGGTCATTCATCCACGCCATCGATGCCGCCGCCGCGACGGTCACGGCGGTCGACAACGGCGCGCCCGGGATCTACAACATCGTCGACGACGAACCGGCTTCCGCCGCCGACTGGCTGCCGGTGCTGTCACGGACGCTCGGCGCAAAGCCCCCGCGCCACGTCCCAACCTGGCTCGCGAAACCCCTCCTCGGTGAGCAGGGAGTGAACATGATGACGACGGTCCGCGGGGCCTCCAACGCCAAGGCAAAGCGCGAGCTTGGCTGGACGCTGCGGTACCCATCGTGGCGCATTGGATTCACCGAGGGCCTCTGAGACGCTGACGGCGGCGTCGCGACCGAACTAGAGGGAGGTCTAGATCCCCGACGTCAGCGACCCGGACACGAGGCCCCTATCAGGATTGCGATGCCCGGGCCGTCCCAATCTGGTCGAGCATCTTGCGGGCGGCGTCCTCGATCGCGTCCTCGCTGAGCAAGACCAAGTTGGCCGCGTCGGCGAGCGGGACGAACGAGTCCTTGCTCGTTACCCGCGCGATCTTGCCATCGAAACCGGCGTCGATCAACGCGGTCGTGACCGCCTCAGAGACACCGCCGCTCGCCCGTGTCTCATCGGCGATCAGCACCCGGCCGGTCAACTCCGCCGCGGCGACCAGGTCGTCGACCGGCAGTGGCGCAAGCCATCGCAGGTCGAGCACTCGCACCCCGTGCCCTTCGTCGACGAGGCGCTGCGCCACCCGACGAGACATTGGTACGCCGTTGCCAAACGTCACGATCGTGAGCGCCTCCTCCGGGAAGTCGTTCGGTGCGTACGAGCGGGCCCGACCGATCTCCACGTGTCCGCGGTCCCAGTCGCCCGGCGCCAGGTAGTCACTGAGCAGCCCTTCATCGCCAGGCTCGAACAAGTCCCGCTCGTGATAGAGCGCGATCGGCTCGACGTACGCCGTCACCGTCCCGTCGACCCTTGCGGCCGCGAGCGCCGTACGCATCATCGCCGCCGCGTCGTCGCCACGGCTTGGCACGGCGAGCACCAGGCCCGGAATGTCTCGCAGCGCGGCGAGTGAGTTGTCGTTGTGGAAGTGGCCGCCAAACCCCTTCTGGTAGGCCAATCCGGCGATCCGCACGACCATCCCGTTGGTGTAGCGACCTTCGGAGAAGAACTGCTGGGTCGCCGCTTCACCGCGTAGCTGGTCGATCGCGTTGTGCAGATAGGCGAGATACTGGATCTCCGGCACCGGCAGCAGTCCGCTGACCGCGCAGCCGAGCGCGAGTCCGAGGATCGACTGCTCGTCTAGCAGGGAGTCGTAGACACGCGCCACCCCGAATCGCTTCTGTAGGCGCTGAGTGACTCCGTAGACGCCGCCCTTGCGGCCGACGTCCTCACCGAACACGAGCATCCCGTCGTACTGCGCCAGGCCGTCGGCCAACGCGCGGTTGATCGACGCGGACAACGTTAACTTTCCTTCTACCTCGGGAAGTTTTCCCTCGAAGACTGAGGTCCGCGACTCCGGATCGGCAGCCGAAATAGCCCACTCGCGTACGACGCGGGGGTGTCGGGGTGCGAGCGGCGCCATCACCTCCAAGGCAGACGTGAGTTTGGGCCGGGATACAACGGTGTCGGCGATCTGCGCGATTCCCGCCCGAGCCTCGGCGACCCGCTCCGTCAGCTCTTCGGGAGTCTGCTCGCCGCTGTCGATGAGCACCTGCGCGGTCGCGAGCAGCGGATCGCGCGCATAGTCGGCCTCGATCTCGGCCCGGCTACGGTAGCTCAGCTCTGCGTCCGACCCGGCGTGCGCCATATAGCGCACGCACGAGACATGCAGGAACGCCGGCTTGCGCTTGCGGCGTACGTAGTCGGCAGCTTCGCGTGCGACCGTCCACATCTGCACGGGGTCGGCGCTGTCGGCGAAAAAGTACTTCAGTCCCGGTCGGTCGGCGTACGACGCGGCGATCCAACCGTTCGGTGTCTTGACGCTGATGCCGATCCCGTTGTCCTCACACAGGAAAAGCAGCGGCACGTTGAGGCCTTGAAAAGCCATATTGCAGGCAGAGTTGATCGCGCCGACCGCGGTCGAGTGGTTGGCCGAGGCGTCGCCGAAGCTGCAGACAGCGATCGCGTCACGAGGCCATGCGGATTCGACGCCCAGCTTTTTAGCCCGCTCGATCGCGAATGCCGCCCCGACCGCGCGCGGCAGATGCGACGCGATTGTGGAGGTGGCAGGGATGATCGCCAATTCCTCACGGCCAAAGACCTTGTGCCGCCCGCCGGAAATCGGGTCGTCGACGGAAGCAGCCAGCGACAGCAAGACGTCCTCGGTGCCGTCGATTCCGTCGACCTGCTGCGCACGGGCAAGGTAGAAACCGCCCGACCGGTAGTGCAGGAATGCGGGATCAGTGGGTCGCAACGCATCGGCAACGTAGGCGTTCCCCTCGTGCCCGGACGATCCGATCGTGTAGTAACCCTCGCCAGCGGCGCGCATGATCCGCGCCTGGAAGTCGAGCAGTCGACTGCCGAGTTGCGCATCGAAAATCCGCAGCAAGTCGGCTGGGCGCGGTTCGGCAGGGTGCTCGCGGTCGGTCCGCCGGGACATGGACGCAAGAGCGTTTTCGAAATGCAGATCGACCGGTTCACGCGGTGGTGCAGTCACGGCAATATTCCTTCACAGTTCGTCAATACTCAGGCACCGTCCACCCTAGCCACCCGGCGCTCGCTGGCCTGCTTGTGGCATCAACCGTGCACTTGTGGCACCGAGGTCGGTGATACAGGCGCACATTCCGTGACACAAGCAGCGTCAGGTGGGGCCGAACTGCTTGTTAGCGGTGTTTACGGCGCAACCTCGCATGCCGTGTGTTTCTGGCCGTCTGGCGCGCTTGTCGTCACCCGCATCAGCAGATCGCGAAACTGCGCGGCCTCAACGTCACCGAGACCGGCGAGCACGTCACGCTCGACCTCGCTCACCCGCGACACCGCCCTGTCGTACTTGCGCCGGCCTCTTCTGGTCAAGACAATCTGCCGAGCGCGGCGATCTGACGGGTCGGGACGGCGCTCGACCAGGCCGCCCTGCTCGAGCTCATCGATCAGGTAGGTCATGACCGTGCGGTCCACACCGAGGTTCTCGGCGATCGCGGCTTGATTACGACACGCACCGCCAGCGGCAATCGTGAGCACTTCATAGCCACGAGGTCCGCCAGGAAGATCACTCACCGCTCCGCGAGCTCCGTCGAGATAGGCCCGGAGTAACCGCCCTAGCGCCCAGCCGAAGTCCGCGGATGTCGCGCCGTCACAGGGAGTCGCGTCTCCACATTCCGCGCTGGGCTCAACCATGACCCAAGTCTAACCGGTGCCCAGTGCGGTGATGATCACATTTTCAACATTATTGGTGACATAGATAGTCTGTAAATTCTACTATCTGTTAATACGATCATTCATTTCGTTTAGGAGTACTCATGAGCAAGATCTTCCGGCTCGATGCCAGCATCCGCCAGGAGGGCTCCGTGACTCGCGCCCTCGCCGACACTATTGAGCGGACCGTCGCCGAAGAACTCGCCGATGCGGACGTTGTACGCCGCGACCTCGGTGTCACACCCCTCGACGGGTCGGTCTGGCCGGCCGCCGTGTCCGCTGGTCCCGTCCCAGAGGGCGAACGCACTAGTGAACAGGTCGCCGCCGCCGGCATCGCAGCAGAGCTGGCCGACCAGCTCGAGGGCGCGGACGCCCTCATCTTTGCCGTACCGCTCTACAATTTCGGCGTTTCGCAGCATTTCAAGACCTGGCTCGATGTCGTCACGACCGACCCGCGATTCGCACCCGGCACTCAGCCTTTGGCCGGTCGGCCGGCATTTCTGGTGACCGCGCGCGGCGGTGGCTACGGCGCGGGCACACCGCGCGAGGGCTGGGACCACGCGACCGGGTGGATGCGTCGCATGCTCGAGGACGTGTGGGGTCTGGACCTCGATGTCATCGAGGCCGAGCTAACTCTTGCCGACGTAAACCCAGCGATGGCGGACCTTCGCGATCTAGCGAAGAGGCAACTCGAGGAGGCGCACGACGCGGCCCGCGAGACGGCACGCTCGGTCACCCTGAGACTGCGCGCAACGGTCTGACCTACCATCGGCTATTCGAGGCGGAAGCCGTCGTTGGGCGTCAGCTCCACGACGTCCATCTGCGCCTTCTGCAGTCGCCCGGAGTAGTCCCAGTTGAGCGACTGCCAGCGGGTGAACTGGTCGAGCACCCAGACCCCGGACTGCCGGCTGCCGTTTCCCGACTTGCCGTTGCCACCGAACGGTAGGTGCGCCTCCGCTCCCGAGGTCGAGTTGTTGACGCTGACCATTCCGGCCTTGACGCCCTTCCGGAAGCGGAATGCGTCGGCGGGATCGCTTGTATAGATGGACGAGGAGAGCCCGTAACCCGGCCTGTTGGCTAGGGCGATTGCCTCGTCCAGGGTCGAGTACGACGTCACCCCGACCATCGGCCCGAAGGTCTCGTGCAGGAAGATCTTGTCCTCCGGCCGTACGCCGTCGACGATCGTCGGATGACAGAAGACTCCTGATTCGGGGTCTCCGACAAAGCCGGCCCGCGGGTTGTCGGCGCCGATTAGGCCGCGACCGGTCGATCCGGTGACGGTGTGGTGGTCTTCGATCCAGCCGAGATAGATCTCAAACCTTTCGGCGAACTTCGGCGCCAGCATCGGCCCGTACAACACGTCACCAAAGGGATCCCCGACAGCAGCCGACTCGGTCGCGGCGGTGAAACGACGTACGAACTCGTCATGCAGCGAATCGTGCACGATGACGGTGCCCAGCGACGTGCACCGTTGCCCCGCCGTACCGAAGCCGGAAAAGAGCGCGCCTTCGACGGCGAGGTCGAGATCCGCGGACGGCGCCACAACCATCGGATTTTTCCCACCAAGCTCGAGGCACGCCGACTGCAGGTGTTTTCCTGCCAGGGCGCCAATCTGGGAGCCGACCTCGGTGGAGCCGGTGAAGCCGATCTTGTTGATCAGGCCCTCGTCGAGCGAGCGTTCGAGGCCGTCGTACGTCGCCGGCCCGTCTGCGTGCACGAGGTTGAGTACGCCGTCCGGAAGTCCCCCGCCTTGGGTGAAAAGGTCGAACATCGCCTGCGCGCAGGCCGGCGAGTAGTCGGCGGGTTTCCACACGATCGTGTTACCGGCCAGCAGCGCGGGCACGAGATACCAGGACGGTACGGCGACCGGGAAGTTGCCGGCCGTGATGACCGTGACGACGCCGACCGGTTCGCGGAAGGTGAACAGCTGCTTGTCGGGCATCTCGCTGGGCACGGTCTGGCCATACAGACGTCGGCCCTCGCCGAGGAAGAAGTCGCAGGTGTCGATGATCTCGCGGACTTCACCGAGTGCCTCTGGATATGGTTTGCCGATCTCGCGGGTGACCAGCCGGGCCAGTGACTCGGCGTTGGCTTCTACGACGCGGCCGATGTGCGCGATCGCCCGGCCGCGCACTGGCGCCGGTACGTCGGCCCACGCCTGCTGCGCTCGGTGCGCAGAGCGGGCCGCGTCGACCAGGGTGCCGGCATCACCCATCGTGACGGTGGCAACGAGGTCACTGTCATCGGCGGGGTTACGCGACTCGATCGTCGCACCTCCGGTGACGGCAACGCCGCCGACGACGGAGGAAATGTTCAATGGGCTAGACATCGATGTGGGGCTCTCTCTACTGGTCGCGCGTTAGTGGGTGAGGGCAGAACGGATCGCGGCAAGGCCGGCATCGATTTCCTCGGCGCTGACGGTCAGCGCCGGCCGGAATCGCACCGACCGTTCTCCGCAGGGCAGCGCGATCACGCCGTGTTCGCGCAGCGACTCCAGCAGGGCGCCTCGCGCCGCACCATCGGGTACGTCGAAGGCGCACATCAGCCCGCGACCCCGCGCATTGCTGACCTGCGCGATGTCATTTTCGAGTCGTTGCAGGCCGGTCAGCAGCTGCTGCCCGGTGAACGCCGACGCTTCGAAAAGTCGGTCGTGTTCGATGATCTCAAGGATCCGGGTCGAGCGGACCATGTCGATTAGCCCGCCTCCCCACGTGGAGTTGATCCGGCCGGAGACTGCGAAGACGTTGTCTGCCACGTCGTCGACCCGCCGACCGGCCATGATCCCGCCAAGCTGGACTTTCTTGGCGAAAGCCACGATGTCCGGCTCGAGTCCGAGTTGTTGGTAGGCCCACGGCGTGCCGGTGCCGAGCCCGGTCTGGACTTCGTCGAGGACGAACAGCGCGTCGTACTCGTGGCACAGCCCTTGCATCGCGAGCAGAAACTCCTCGCGCAGGTGTACGTCGCCGCCCTCGCCTTGGATCGGTTCGCAGATGAAGCATGCGATGTCGTGCGGGTGTGCCTCGAACGCCGCGCGAGCCTGCGCAAGCGCGCGCCGCTCGGCGGCCTCAACGTCGTCGCGGTGCTGGTCGAGCGGATGAATGACGCCGGGCGAGGAGATCCGCGGCCAGTCAAACTTCGGGAAACGCGCTACCTTGCCCGGGTCGGTATTGGTCAACGACATCGTGTAGCCGGTGCGACCGTGAAACGCCCCAGTCAGGTGCATCACCCGGGTGCCGAGGTCCGGTGAGCGGCCGGCTGCTTCGTTGCGCCGGCTCTTCCAGTCGAAGGCCGTCTTCAAGGCGTTTTCGACCGCCAGCCCGCCGCCCTCCACAAAGAACAGATGCGGCAGCTGTGGGTCACCGAGGACCCGCGCGAACGTTTCCACGAACTGCGCGTACGCCGTGGTGTAGATATCGGAGTTGGCGGGCTTGCTGCGCGCGACCGCGCCGAGGTAGTCGACAAAGGCCGGGTCGCCTGCGATCCCCGGGTGGTTGTGACCGATCGGCAGGGACGCGAACATCGTGTAAAAGTCGAGGTATTCCTGCCCGGTCGCGGCGTCCACCATCCGCGACCCGTGGCTCTTGTCCAGGTCGAGGACCAGGTGAAACCCGTCGACCAGGATGTGTTTGCCAAGGGTGTCCAGGACGTCGTCCGGCCGGACGCTCGCCGAGGTGGGGTACGCCGATTGCGCCTCGCCACCACGTGTCATTGCCGTGCTCATCGCAGATCCTCCGATTCGCCGAATACCGCGCATAGGCCGGGTAAGGCGGTGGGCGCGGTCGGTGGTGCAAATGTGGTTGACCTCATACTGCCGCAGTCCACGTCGGGTTGCCAGGAGCGCGCGCCACGGGCCGCTAATTCGAGTCGGCGCGGCGCGCCACCTACGACCGTCAAGCCCTCCCGGCGTAAGGTTGGCCGATGCCAGAGTGCGCGCGCCGGCAACGAATTACGACACAATTGCCGAGCGCGTACGGCGTACCGAGATAGCTACCGACAGCGCACCAGACCTGCACAACCGAGACCTGCAAAGCAATGTGCACCAAACCTCTTTTGGGGAGGCCAGAAAATAATGCGTCCACTTCGATTTGTCGCTCTATCTGAAGACGGCAAACACTTTGTGCTCGCTCCGGACGTCCCCGAGGCCATCGATAGCGGCGAACGCTTCGTCGTCGCGATCGACGACCGGTTGCGCGCCGCAGCACGCGGCGACCTGAGCCGCATGGGCCAGATCGAGCTTGAGCTCGAGTCGCAGCTGCGCCCCAAGGAGATCCAGGCCCGTATCCGCGCCGGCGAGACCCCCGACGCGGTCGCGGCGGCCGCCGGTATCCGGATCGAACGCGTCATGAGTTATGCCTACCCAGTCCTCGAAGAACGCAAGCAGATCGCGTTGCGCGCGCAGACCGCGCGGGTGCGTATCGATGACTCCAACACCGCCCAGCCAACGCTGATCGAGCTGATCAGCGACCGGCTGCTGATCGGCGGCAACGCCGACAAAGCGATCGACTGGGATGCGCGCCGGCTGCCAGACGGGCAGTGGGAAGTCAGCAGCACCTGGTCGGCGCCGGACAAGACCGTCACCGCGCATTGGCGCTTCGACACCACGACCCGCACCGTGTTCCCCGGCAATAAGGACACCATCGCGATGGTCGAGCCACCGCCGCGGCTGTCCGCCGTACCGACACCGGTCGACGATCCGTCCTTGGATGAGACGCCAACCGGCCCGATCCCGCTTGTTCGCGATGACACGCCAGCGCCTCCCGAGCCGATCCGCCGTCCGCGTAAGCGCGCTCAGCAGGCCATTCCACGTGAGGTGCCTCTTGAGCAGCTCTTCCTCACCGACGAGCTCGCCGATGCCAGCGATCCTGGCCAGTTGGGCAATGCCGGCCGTCGTCAGGAGCTGCGCGAGGATCCAGAGGACACCGGGCACGCCGAGTTCGACCTGCCGGACAAGGCCGATACGCACGAGCCCGACGAGTCCGATTCGGCCGACGCTTCGGATTCGGAAGACACGCATACCGGCGGCAAGGACAAGAAGCCCCGGATTCCGAGTTGGGACGACATCGTTTTCGGCGTCAAACGCCGCAAGTAGTCTGCCGCCGAGTTCCTACCGCCTAGTACGTCGCACTCCTTGACGCGGCGTGTTCGAGTAGTTCGACCCGCTTCGCGCCGAACGGTTACTTCACGCGTCCCCGACTAGCGTTATTGCACATTACTGGCAGTAGCCAGATTGGTGCGAGAGAACACAGGCGGAAGGGGTCACGGGATGCACATTCCCGACGGCTACCTTTCACCGGCGACATGCGCGGTCGGGTTCGCGATCACCGTGCCGATGGCCGCAATCGCATCGGCAAAGATAAAGAAGACCGTCAAGACACGGCAAGTTCCGACCCTCGCGATGTTGTCCGCCGTGTGCTTCCTGATCATGATGTTCAACGTGCCGATCCCAGACGGTACGACGGCGCACGCCGTTGGCGGCGCTCTGGTCGCGGTTTTGCTCGGTCCGTGGGCGGCACTGATTGCCGTCGCGGTGGCATTGGCGTTTCAGGCGCTGCTCTTCGGCGACGGCGGCGTACTGGCGTACGGCGTCAACGTGCTCAATATGGCGATCATCCTGCCGTTCGTCTCCTACGGAATCTATCGCCTCATCTCAAAGGGCAGCGCGCTGACGTCCACGCGTCGGGTCACCGCGGCCGCAATCGGTGGGTACGTCGGAATCAACGCGGCGGCCCTCGCCTGCGGTATTGAACTGGGAATCCAGCCGCTACTGTTCCACACCGCGAATGGCACGCCGCTGTATTCGCCCTACCATCTGTCGCAGTCCGTCCCGGCCATGATGCTCGCTCACCTGAGCGTCGCCGGCGTGGTCGAGGCCATCATCACCGGTGGCGTCATCGCCTACCTTCAGCGCGCAAATCTGCCCCTCTTGCGGACCAACAATCCGGACTCACCCGAAGACCGAACGGAGCGCACGCCTCGGAAACTCCGGCCCATCTACGTTGCCCTCGCGGCCGTCGTACTGATGGCGGCTCTGACGCCGCTTGGGCTGCTGGCGCCGGGAGGTGCGTTTGGTGAGGACGCCCCATCGAAGCTGAACCTCGGCGGGCTGGGATTGAAGGCGATCCCTTCCGGCCTGGCGAAGTACACCGGATTCTGGAAACACACCTTGCTCGACGGGTACGGCTTCTCCAGTGGCGCGCATCCGGTGATCGGGTACATCTTGTCTGCGGTCGTCGGCGTACTGGCGATCGGAGTGGCCGTGTTCGTGGTCGCAATCATTATCAGAGCCATCAGCCGCCGCCGTACGGCTGATCCGTCGTCGGACTCGACCTGCCAGGACAAAGCCGTACTCTCCGAGCACGTGCGATGAGCGCGCTCGCCGAACGGACGGCGCCCACTCCAGACTGGCTGCTCAATCGGGAGATCGCGCTCTGCCCGTGTGGCTGCATCGGCAAACGTCGCAAGGGCTCCTACGTCCAGAAAACCATTAACGGCGCCTCAGGCCTTCTGCGGCAAGTGATGTTCAGCGATGACACGTCTGCTCAGCGCGGCCTGCTACAGCGGCTCGATCCACGGATCAAGCTCGTCGCGCTCGTCGGACTGGTCGTGGCCGGTTCGTTCCTGCGCACGATTCCCGGGCTCCTGGCCCTGTATGCCGCGACGCTGCTTCTCGCCGCGACCAGCGCGCTGCCGCTTGGCTTCTTTATTAAGCGGGTATGGCTGTTCGTGCCGATCTTCACCGGGATCGTCTTGATACCTGCGACTTTGAGCATCGTCACCAGCGGCGACGTCGTACTGACCCTATGGCATTGGAACGGCCAGCCGGAGGGGTTCACCCAACAGGGGCTGATGTCGGCGGCCCTGGTCGTGTGCCGGGTCGCATCCTCAATCAGCCTCGTCGTACTGCTGACGCTCACCACCCCGTGGACCAAGCTTCTTGCCGCGTTGCGTGCTCTCGGCGTACCTCGGATGTTCGTGCTCATCATCGGGATGGCGTACCGCTACCTGTTCCTTTTGCTCGGTTCAGTGAGCGACATGTACGAGGCCAGAAAGGCCCGCACCGTCGGCATCGAGCGGCCAGACCGCGGCGCACGGCGATTCGTTGCGGCGACAGCGGGCAGCCTGCTCGGCAAGTCGATGGTGATCTCTGAGGAGGTACACCAGGCGATGGTCTCGCGCGGTTATCGCGGAGATGCGCGGACTCTTGACCGGCACCGCATCGGCGTGCCGGACCTCTCGTTCTTCGTGGCGGCAGCGTTATTCGCCTCCGCCTTGCTGGTCGGGGAGCACGTCCTTGGTGCCTGAACCGACGCACGACGACATCCTGGTGTGCACCGACCTGCGTTATTCGTACCTCGACAAGTTCCCTGCACTCGATGGCGTCAGTCTCACGATTCGGCGTGGTGAGAAGCTCGCACTGCTCGGCGCTAATGGGTGCGGGAAGTCGACGCTACTCAAGATCCTCGATGGTTTAGTGTTTCCAACGTCCGGGTCGTATACGGCATTTGGTGCACCGGTCACCGAAGACACGCTCGATGATGAGCAGATGAACACCGGCTTCCGGTCGAGGGTCGGGTTTGTCTTTCAGAACAGCGACGCGCAGGTCTTCTCGCCCACCGTCCGCGAAGAGCTGGCGTTTGGCCCATTACAGATGGGCCTCGAGCGCGATGAGGTCACCGCCAGGGTCGACGACATCCTCGCGCTGTTGGGAATCGGCGACCTGCACGACCGCGCGCCGTTCCAGCTGTCCGGCGGGCAGAAGAAGAAGGTCGCAATCGGCACCGTCCTGGTGATGAACCCCGAGGTGTTGCTGTTCGACGAACCAACGGCGGCGCTCGACCCGCGCACCTCCGAGTGGCTCACCGAGCTGATCGAGCAGCTCGCCGACTCGGGCAAGACCGTCGTACTGGCCACACACGACCTCGACAGTCTCGACCGACTTGCCGATCGGTGCGTCGTCTTCAGCGAGGAGCATCAGCTTGTGGCGGACGGTGCTCCCGAGAAAATCCTGCGGCAACGTGACCTACTGCTTCAGGTCAACCTCATCCACGCGCATAGCAAACTGCCAGTCGACCATCGCTACGACGCCGAGTCATGTTGATATTGTCAACGAATGGCAGCCAAGGTGAAGCCCGCCCAGACGGCAAGGGCGCTGAGTGTCGTCTCTCGTCATGCTCGGCCAACGCTCGGCTCTGCTACCGCGTCCACCGGGATGTGCGAATCCGCCGGTCCGCCAAGCTGCGATAGCACGTGACGGTGAGAAATGCTGATCCTCACGGGGTGACAGGGTGCAATTCTGATCCGCTGGCCGATCCCGGTATATCGCAATCTGAACCGCTGAGCGACCCCCGTAGGTTGCAGCGTTACCGTGATGAGATCGAGAGTCTCTGCACCAACCTCGTATCGGTTATCGATCCGGGCGACGCCGCCCGCGAAGTCCAGGCGGCCGTGAGCTCGAACATCCTGAAGGACGTGCTGGAGCGGTCGCCGCGCGGCCACCAGTTCGCCGCGGAGCAGTTGACCAGCAGTATCCACGAATTCTCGCCGACGGCCGCCAGTTCAGCGCAAGACATCCCATCACTGGTACGCGTTCATCTGCTTTCAGCGCTCGATGCCATGTGGTGGGGCCGCTCGGCCGCCTTCGTCACAAATGCCGATGTCGCGGGCAGCGACGAGTTGGTTGATCTGCGAGTGTTGCGTCGACGGCATAAAATCCACTTCCGGTTCCGAGTACAGGCCGAGGACCTCCCGCGACGGGTGGTCCGCGCCGCGATACGTCGCACCGCTCCGGGGTTTACGCCAACAACGATCGGCATGAAATTGCCGTACGGCAGACCCGAGATCGTGGCCCTACTGAACGATTGCGCTCTTGAGCTAGCCGCTCGGGCCGCGCCCCGGTCCCCCCGTTTATGGGTCAACAGCATTGCCCGCAGTACGGCGTACCAGGATGAGCTGCGGGCCTATGGCTATGTCGCGGCGACCTCCAGCGCCCATTGCGCCGGCTGGGCGGCAGATGTGGAAATGGAATGGATGCGTCGCCGCGGCATGGGCACGCTTCTCGAAGGAGTGCTCAGTCGTCGCGCGTCGGAGGGACAGATCAACTTGATCGATGAAGGTCAGGCCTGGCACGTTTGCGTGAACCCCAGCTTTGTCCCGCAGCTGCGTGCGATGTGGCGCGGCCAGAGTGGAATGGGATAACTGCCAGTGTGTGGAATTGCGCTCATTGTCGGCGAAACGCGAGATCACACCTCGGATCTCGCGGTGTTCGGCCAGATGATGGAAACGATCGCTGCCCGAGGCACCGTCAGCGAATCCGTCAGCCGGCCCGGACTACTCGCCGGCACCCGGCGTCTACCGATCGTTGATCGTGAGCGTGCCGTGCAGCCGTGGATATTCGATGACGGTCGGTGGCTGCTCTGCTACAACGGGGAAATTTACAACTATCGCCCCTTGCTGGCCGAGCTCGGCGCGCTCGGCCGCACGTTCCGCTCGGAATCAGATACCGAGGTCATCGCCGAAGCATTCAGCGAATGGGGCGAGCACGCGGTCGACCGGTTACGCGGCGAATACGCATTCGCCGCTGTCGAACCCGCCAGCGGCCGAACGTATCTAGCGCGTGACGCGATAGGCGTCAAGCCGCTGTACTTCGCGCGCGCCAACGACCAGTGGCATGTCGCCTCGGAGATAAAGGCGCTTGCCGGGCTTGGGGCGACGGTCTTCGAGGTCGAGCCTGGTCACCACGGCTGGTTGACGCCTGACGGCAAATCCGACCTGACTCCGCACGTCGATCTGGCACGACTCGGACACAGCGCGCCGCCTATCGTCGACGTACACGAAGCGACCGCGGCGGTGCGCGCCGCGATCTCTGACGCGATCTCGGTTCGGATCGACTCCGACCTGACCATTGGTGTCATTCTTTCGGGCGGCCTGGACTCCTCGATTGTTCTCAAGCATGTGGTAGACCAGCATCCCGACTGCGTGGCATTCACCATTGGCACCGCGCAAAGCGAAGACCTGGCCTACGCGCGCCGACTCACCACGGAGTTGGGTGTCCGGCACGAAGTCATTGAGATCAAACCAAGGTCGATTCGGTACCCACAGATTCGCGAGGCCATCGAGGCTTCGGAGTTGACCGAGTACGGCGACATCATTAACGCTGCAGTCTCTATTCCGCTGTTTCGGCGAATTCACGAGTGCGGGATCAAGATCGCCATCGGGGGCGACGGATCCGATGAGCTGTTCGGCGGATATCCGATGTACGCCAACATCGACTCCGAACAACAGCACCGATTGTTTCTTCACAAGATCGCCAACCTGGGTCGCACCGAGCTGCAACGGGTCGACCGGACCAGCATGTCCAACGGCGTCGAGATGCGCGTGCCATTCCTCGATCCCGCTGTGGTGGAGCTGGCGATGCGCATCCCGGGCGCCTTCAAAGTCCGCGATGGGGTGGAAAAGTGGATCGTCCGCCAAGCGTTCCGCGACGATTTACCGGATTACGTCATCAGTCGGCCGAAGCACGGGCTTTCCTATTCGACTGGGCTGCACGATCGGGCGCGGCTGTTTAAGCCACTGTTTCCCCGTGTCTACCGTTCCTTCGGTTACGACCTGCATGCTCCCTTGCGTCGCGACTTCGACACTGTCCTATCCTCGGCAGGCTATGACCTCGACCGGGCAGCCACCCGAGAACACGCGCTGCGCGACTACTCGCCGGTCGAGCGCGCCAAGGATTTCGCCGGCGCCGTGCGGTGGAACGTCCAGCCACCGTTGGAGCGCCTGCTCAGCGGCGCGCGAAACACCCTGACCGGCAGCAGGCCAGACCGAGCCTAGAAATTCCCGTGATTATGTCGGGTTGAGTGGCTAGCCTGGGTAGGCGATGACAGCACCAGGCACGCCGACCAAGACACCGGCGCCACTAACTGACGACCAGAAGACCAAAGCAGACTTCGCGCAGACCGGACGCGGTTTGCGACCCCTGCTACGCCTGTGGCCGTGGGCGAAGCCCTACCTTCCGCAGCTTTCGATCATGTTCGTCGCGGCCCTCATCGCGACGCTGGCCGGCCTGGCCTTGCCGATCCTGACCCGGAGCGTCGTCGACGGGCCGATCGCGGACGGCGACAAGGTCGCGCTGTGGTGGATCGGGCTCATTGCCCTCGGCTTCGGCGTCGTCGAGTCCTTCCTCATCTTCATCCGCCGCTACATGCTCACTCGCGGCTCGCTCGGGGTCGAGGCCGACCTGCGCAACGACATCTACGACCACCTGCAACGGCTGCCGATCTCCTTCCACGATCGATGGCAGTCCGGACAACTGCTCTCGCGGGCCTGGGGCGACCTGGCGATGATCAGGCGCTTTATCGGATTCAGCCTCGTATTCATTCTTGTCAACGGATTGACGTTCTGCGTGGTCGTGGTCGTGCTGGTCGCGATGTACTGGCCGCTCGGCGTCGTCGTGCTGCTCTCAGCCGCTCCCCTCGTCTGGATGCTCTACGTATTCGAGAAGAAGTTCAGCGTCATCTCCCACCAGATCCAAGAACAGCGCGGAGACCTCGCCACCGAGGTTGAAGAAGCGGCCGGCGGCATCCGGATCCTCAAGAGCTTCGGGCGCTCCCGGATGGCGTTTCTGCGGTACGACGTCGGCGCTCGCGAGCTCAACCGGCTGCAACTTCGGCGGGTCAAAGTGCTCGCGACGATTTGGGCGTTGATCGAGATGCATCCGCAGATCGTGCTGGCGATCTTGCTGTTGTTTGGTGGAATCAGTGTCGTTGGTGGTTCGATGACCCTTGGCACGTTCGTCGCGTTTATCTCACTGTTCCTTCTGCTGCAGTGGCCGATCGCATCGCTCGGATTCCTGCTTGCCGATATCCAGGACGCCGCTACCGCGGCGGCCCGGCTCTTCGACGTACTAGACATCGACCCCGATATCGCTGATACAGAAGGAGTTTCTAACCAACCGGCGCCACAGAGTTCGGCGAGTGCGACGCTACGGTTCGACGACGTCAGCTTCAAATTCGCCGACTCGGACCAGTTCGTGCTGCGCGGGATCAATCTCGAGATCGCTCCGGGCGAGACGGTGGCGATCGTCGGGCCGACCGGTTCCGGCAAGACGACTCTCACCGCGCTGGTGCCGCGGCTGTACGACGTCACCGAAGGTTCCATCACGATCGACGGGACCGACATCCGCGACCTATCTCTCGAGCGCCTGCGCACCGAGGTTGCGGTTGCATTCGAGGACCCAACATTGTTCTCCGCGAGCGTGCGCGAAAACGTCGCGTTCGGACGTCCGGATGCCAGCGAGGAGGACATCGCCGAAGCCCTGGAGATCGCGCAGGCGACGTTCGTCTACGACCTGCCTTGGGGACTCGATACCCGCGTAGGTGAACAAGGCATGTCACTGTCCGGGGGCCAGCGGCAACGTGTCGCGCTGGCACGTGCGGTCGTCGGGCGGCCACGCGTACTGGTGCTGGATGATCCGCTCTCTGCGCTCGACGTACATACCGAGAAACTCGTTGAAGACGCTCTGCGCCGCGTCCTCACCGCGACAACCGGAATCGTCGTGGCGCATCGCCCCTCGACGGTGCTGCTGGCAGACCGGGTCGCCCTACTGCAAGACGGGCACATCACGGCGATCGGCACTCACTCGCAACTGATGCAGGACGTGCCGGCGTATCGCGCGATCCTGTCCAAGGACGCCGACGAGTCCAGCGACCTGGAGGAGGCGCGATGACGACGCCCGACTCATCCACCGCATCCGGCTTGAAGGACTGGCGCGGCGTCGCCACCGAGGACCAAGATGCTCTCAGCGACGATGTCACTCTCATGCTGCGCGGGCGGTCTCGCCGACTGCTGATCGACCTGATCGCGCCGCACAAAAAGAAGCTCTGGCTACTCATGGTCGCGGTCGTCATACAGAACTTCGCGATGATGGCGGGACCCATCCTCGTCTCGATCGGCATCGACAACGGGATTCCGTCGTGGGCCCGCGGCGAGCGGTCACCGATGATCACCGTGATCGTGGCAATGGCCGTCGCCTTCATCGTCGACGGCCTGCTGCGCTGGTATTTCCTGATGGGATTCGGCCGGATCGGTCAGCAGATCGTGCTGGAGATACGCCGCCGGTTATTCCGGCATTTCCAGCGGTTATCCCTGTCCTTCCACGAGAAGTACACCTCGGGCCGGGTCGTGTCTCGGCAGACCAACGACCTCGAGAGCCTCGACGAGCTCATCGACGCGGGCCTCGACGGGTTCGTCGGCGCGCTGTTGTCGGTGGTGAGCGTGTGCGTCATCCTGCTCTTTCTCGACCCAATGCTCGCGGTCGTCGTGCTGCTGTCGATCCCGGTCGTGCTTTACCTCCTGCACTGGTTCCGCAGGCGCTCGTCGGTCGCTTTCCGGCGTACCCGCGAGACCTCGGCGGCGTACATCGTGCACTTCGTCGAAACGTTTATCGGAATCCGCGCCGTACACGTATTTCGACGCGCGCCGCGCAACAGCGAGATCGCCGGGCAGCTCAATGACGAGAATCGTGAAGCCAACGCGTACGCGTACTGGCTGCTCGCTATATTCGTGCCAGGCATCAAGATCACCGGCAGCATCGCGATGACGGTCTGCCTCGTGTATGGCGGCCTGCGCGTGATGGACGGCGACATAAAGATCGGCGTCCTGGCTGCATTCTTGCTGTATCTAAGGCGATTCTTCGACCCGATGACCGACCTGGGAATGTTCTTCAACGCGTTCCAGTCCGGTATGGCGTCACTGGAGAAGATCTCCGGCATCCTAGAAGAAGAGCCGTCCGTCGCGGATCCCGACAACCCGGTCGCTCTCCCAAACGCGCGGGGCGAAGTGCAATTCGACGGAGTGGGATTCGCCTACAACGCAGACAATGCCGATGTGCTCCCTAAGATCGACCTACGGTTGCCGGCCGGTCAGACCGTTGCCCTCGTCGGAGCGACCGGCGCGGGCAAGACCACGATCGCCCGGCTGCTCTGCCGCTTCTACGATCCGCAGCACGGCGTGATCTCGATCGATGGGGTCGACCTACGCAACCTCTCCGATGACGATCTACGGCGCGCGATCGTCATGGTGACGCAGGAAAGTTTCCTGTTCTCCGGCTCGGTCGCCGACAACATCTCTATCGGCAAGCCCGAGGCGACCCGGGAGGAGATCGTGGCGGCCGCGCAAGCAGTCGGCGCTCATGGTTTCATCGCTCGACTCCCCGACGGATACGACACCGACGTACGCAAGCGGGGAGGCCGACTGTCCGCAGGCCAGCGCCAGCTCGTCGCGTTTGCGCGAGTGTTTCTAGCGGACCCGGCCGTGCTGATCCTCGATGAGGCGACCTCGTCGCTCGACGTACCAAGCGAGCGGCTCGTGCAGCGGGCGCTTGCGACAATTCTGGCCGACCGCACTGCGATCATCATCGCGCACCGCCTTTCGACGGTCGAAATCGCCGATCGAGTGCTCGTGCTCGACCGCGGGCAGATCATCGAGGACGGTCAGCCCGACGATCTGGTGAACGGGACCGGCAGGTTCGCTGCCCTGCACGATGCCTGGCGCGATTCCCTCGTCTAGTCGGTGGATGTCGCGACCGATGGCGAGAATTACGTGACCGATCGGCGGAAGTGGTTGAGCGCGATCGCGGCGGCGGTCGCGACATTGAGCGAGTCGACACCATCGGCCATCGGGATCCGGGCGTGCCGGCGTACGGCGGCTAATGCCGCGTCGGACAGTCCCGCGCCCTCCGCGCCGACCACAACCGCCACCCGGTCGACGTCCGTACCCACATGGCTCAAATCCACTGCGGGTGGGTACGGCGTCAGCGCAAACATCGCGAACCCCGAGGCCTCGATCTCATACAACGCCTGCGGCCATTGCGGAGCATCGACGTAAGGCACCTTTAACACGTGTCCCATCGAGACCCGGACGGCGCGGCGGTACAACGGATCGGAGCAGCGCGGCCCGATGACGACGCCGTCCACACCAAAGGCGGCCGCGTTGCGGAATAGTCCGCCAAGGTTCTCGTGGTCGTTGACTCCCTCCAGCACCAACAGCGACCGTGATGCCGCGACCAGTTCGGCGAACTGCGGCATCGGTGCGCGGTCTGCGATGGCGAGGACGCCGCGATTGAGGTGGAATCCAATCGCCGCGTCCATCGTGGACGGCTCGACGACGTACACCGGTACGTCGGCCGGCACCGTGATGCTGGCGATGGCGGCCTCGACCCGTTCAGCGACGCCCATGATGCTGCGCATCGGATAGGGCGACCGGGCCATCCGCTCAACGACCGACACACCCTCCGCGATCACCAGACCCTTGCCTCCAGGGCGATCCGGTCGACGATCCGATCGGACCAGGTCTCGGTAATCATCCAGCCGCGGGTCCGCCGGATCGTCGATGAACTCGACAGGCGCGTCTTTCATCGGCATGTACGACGCCCTTTCGAAGGGTTGCTTGTTTGTTGCGATCGGCCGACCCCCGCACCGAGGCGCTTGGTTCAGCCCGTCCGGCCTGGCACTATGGCGGTGTTCTGGAACGATATCGCCGTACCACCTACCACGATGCGGCAGCACAGCCAAGGAGACTACCTATTGAGTGAGGCGCGAGTGGACAGTCGCGCCTCTCATGGCGCGCCGCCTGCAAACCGCGGCGCGAGATCCGGCGGATCGCTGCTCTCCCTGCCACCGTGGACCCGCGCTCCACGACTTGCGCTTCGTACGCCGGCCGTCATCGTCGCGGTCATCATTGCGAGCGCGATCCTGGCGTGCGCCAGCGCGTCGGCGAGCCTGTTCGTGTCGTCGGCAACCTCCGAGGCGTTGCGCCTCAACATGGGTCAGTTCTGCCCTACCGCGTCGTACCCGGCGATCAAGTCGCAAGTCGACTACACCAAGCTCCCCACCGAGGATGACGGCACCATTGACTTCTCCAAGGCGTCCGGGATTATCGCGAAGCTCGCGCCGCAGGCGACCAAGGTCGCCGAACTCCGCGACGCTATGCGCGCTCACGGTCTTGCCGCACCGGAGCTATTCGCGCACAGCGGCAACATCATGCCCTCGGGCACGAACAAGATCGCGGTCAACCTGCTCTACGGAGATCATGCGCTTCAAAACGTCACGATCACAGAGAAGTCTGACCTACCGGGTTTCTATGTGCCGCAGACGGTCGCCAAATACATGGGCGTACACGCCGGCGACACGATCCAGCTCTCCAACGAGTCCATCACCGTGGCAGGCGTCTATCAGAATCTCTTCGGACAGCCCATCCGCCCATACTGGTGCATCGACAGGGCACTGTTTGACAACGCCGCGTCCGCAAGTACTCCGCCACCGGACATCCTGATCGCCACCTCCGAAGCGCTCTATTTCGACAAGGCCTCTCCTTCGTCGTTCGCGCGACTCACCAGCCCGGTCGATCGCGCCGACTCCTCGCTATCTGACGCGCATGACTGGCAGGACGCGGTTGACGCCGTACTGAGTACGACGGCCGCGGCGAAGAACCCCCTCAACGGTATTGCCGCCGACAGCAATCTTGAAGACTCGATTAAAGACGTCACTCTCGTGCGCGCCGGATTGGTCGGTCCGATCGTGCCGATCGCCATCGGCGGCAGCATGCTCGCACTGTTCCTGGTCGGCGCCGCCGGAAGCTACTGGGCGGATCGACGGTTCAACGAGGTCCGCATGCTCGCCTCCCGAGGCGTCGGTGCCGGCGGCCTCGCGCTGAAAGCGGGGCTTGAGCTCATCATTCCGGCCGCGGTCGGCACCATCCTTGGCTTAGGCGCGGCGTACTTCATCGTGCGCGCGCTCGGGCCGTCCAGCGTGTTCGACCGCAACGCCCTGCCCTACGCAGGGCTCACCGCTGCATTTGGATTCATTCTCGGCATACTGGTCATGGCCATGGTCGCGGGCATCCGGGGGCGTGGGCATGTCGAAAAGACCCTGGGGCGCAAGAGAACAATCTGGTCGATGCTGCCGTGGGAGCTTCTCCTGCTCGTGGCCGCGGGCGCCTGCTGGTGGGCTCTCGACTCGGGTGGAGCGGTGACGGTCGACCGCAAGATACCCGTGCTCAGCGTGCTCGTACTCGCTTTCCCGCTGCTGTTCTTGGTGGGCGCATCGGCGTTTGTCGTGCGACTACTCATCCTCGTCTTACCAGTCGCGCGCAAGCTCGGTGGTCGCGCCGGTACCGCGCTCTTCCTCGCCGTGAGCCGCATCAGCGCGTCCAAAGTGATTTCCGGCGTCGTACTGGCCGCACTCGCGATGCCGGTCGCCATGACGCTGTACGCCGCCGGGTTGACGGACAGCATCAAGCACACCCTCGATGCCAAGGGACACGTCTATGTCGGCGCCGAAACTGCGGTGCAGACCGTCGGCACGATCAAACCGGGCAGCAAGGCCGCGGGCCTCGGGACCGTTGTCGACCGCTACGAATACATCAAGGTCGACGGCGAAAACGCCGAACTGCTGACCATCGACCCCAAGACCTTCGCCGCCAACGCCTACTGGGACGACTCTTTCGCCGATGCGTCACTCCCGCAGCTGGTGGATAAGCTCACTGCTCCGGCGAAGAACGGCGTAATCCCAGCGATCGTGGTCCGAGCTCCCGGCGCTACGTCGATCACTCTCGGCGACGACAACACTAAGATCGCGATCACCGTGATCGACGCTCCGAAGGCCTTCCCTGGTATACATCAGAACGCGCCCCTGGTGATCGTCGCGCGCGGACAGCTCCCAGACATTCCACAGTCGGCCGGGCTCAAACAGGAGCTGTGGACTCCGGTAGACGTCAACGTGGCACAAAAGGCATTTGCCGCCCAAGAACTGCCGATCTACAACGCTTTCACGCCGGACAGCGTCCTCGACGTGGCCAATGTGCTGTCCATCTCCTGGACCTTCGACTACCTGCAAGCGCTGGCCGCGCTTAGCGGGGTCATCGCGATAGGCGGACTGTTGCTCTATGTCGAGACCCGCAGCCGCACCCGGATCGCGTCGTACGCCATGGCACGACGAATGGGACTGCGACGATCCACCCACTTCCAGTCACTGCTGATCGAGTTTGCCGTGCTCGTGGGCTTCGCCGCATTGTGTGGCGCGGCCCTCTCGTACGTCGCTGCACGGATCGTCAATCCGATGCTCGAGCTGAGCCCGTTGCGACCACCCGCTCCGATTTTCACCGCACCGACCGGTGCGCTACTGCTGACCGCGGGAGTCGCGATCATCATTGCGGTTGGTACGGCGCTTTATGCACAAAGTGCTGCCGACCGCGCGAAGCTGTCCGAGGTGTTGCGCCTTGGCGACTAACCCCGCTCCACTGGCCGCGCAGGTTGACGCGATCGGCAAGACCTACTTCGCCTACGACGAACAGGTGCAGGCGCTTCAGGATGTCAGCAAGGACTTCCCTGCTGCGGCGATCACGACGATCGTCGGCCCATCCGGGTCGGGCAAGTCGTCACTGCTTCGGATCCTCGCGTGTCTGGACCGCCCGACGACGGGTTCGGCGGTGGTCGCACAACACGACCTTGCGCATTTGAGCCCCCGCCGGCGTCGTGCGTTGCGACGTACGTCCGTCGCCTACATGTTCCAGGACCCGATCCACAATCTTCTTGAGTACCTGCCTGCCATCGAGCAGCTAGATTTGGCCGCGCGGCTTCGTGGCAGGGTCGTGCCACGCGAGCGACAGTTAGAGCTGCTGGAGACCCTAGGCATGGGGCATCGGCACGATCACCTGCCGGTCGAGCTATCCGGCGGCGAGCAGCAGCGCCTCGCTGTCGCGTGCGCAGTCGTCGGCGGTCCCGCGCTCGTGATCGCCGACGAACCCACCGCCGAGCTTGACTCGCGCTCCGCTGAACTCGTCCTCGACGCCTTCGCGAATCTGCGCTCGACCGGGGTGGCGTTCCTGCTCGCCTCACACGATCCGCAGGTGGTCGACCGGACAGATCATCTGCTGCGCCTGGAAAGGGGGCAGGTCAGTGAATCCTGGTAACGCGCAATCGCCGGTGCCGACGGGCGCGGTGTTCCGCGCCCGCGGACTGGTCAAGAGCTATCAACGCGGTGCGGACACCGTTACCGCCCTAGATCGTGTAGACCTGCAACTCGAGTACGGCGAGGTAGTCGCGCTCGTCGGACCAAGCGGGTCTGGCAAAAGTACCCTGCTCAACGTGTTGTGCGGATGGGAGCGTCCCGACGCCGGCACCCTCGACTGGGACGACGATCTAGGTGGCGCCCGCGCCGACCGGATGCGCTGGGACCAGCTCGCCGTCGTACCGCAGTCGCTCGCGCTACTCGCCGAGCTCCAGGGTGCCGAAAACGTCCTATTGCCGGCGCGCACCCGGAAGCAGATCGCGCAATGGACGCAGCCGGCCGGCGATCTGATGGAGCGGTTCGGCATTGATCAACTCGCCAAGCGGCTCCCCGACCAGATGTCGCTCGGGGAACAGCAGCGCTGTTCCGTCGCCCGGGCCCTGCTACTAAGCCCAAACCTGTTGCTCGCCGACGAACCCACCGCACATCAGGACTCCGGCTGGACCGAGGTGCTGTTCACAGCCATGCGCGACCTCGCCGCGCATCACGGTGCCTGCCTGATCGCCACGCACAACCCGGCCACGTGGCAGTACGCCGATCGCATCGTGTCCATGGCTGACGGGCGACTCACCGAGGGCGCGCCCGCCGACCACATCTAGCTAGTGACCGCTTTTCGTGTCGGCAAGCGGAGACCGCGTCTGTGGTCGTGGTGCTACCGCTTCTTGACGGGCCCGCGCGACGAGCACACCGCTCTCGTCCCACATGTCAACGTCCTCGCAGACGTACTTCCCCGTATACGGCGACCCGAACATGTCCATCAAGATCCATGAGCCGGTGGGCCGCGCAAACGTGCCCACATGAAGCTGCAACGTAGGGATCCAGCCCATCCGACCCTGGCGCAGCGACGGGGGTGGCCCCATGTCCGACAGGCCTGGCAGGCACAGCGTGTCGGCCGGCCGTCCGTCCCGGAAACGCGCCCACATAAGGATCCGCGGGTCCGGGGACCACTTCTTCTCGACCCAGTCCTCGAACCCCGGCACGGTGAGGAACTCGAGAACGCCGTCCAGCGGAGAATTTCTGCGGTCCGGCTGCATCGGACGGCACTCCTCGGGAGTGGGCACGTCGGGGAACGGCGTGTAATTCGTACCCTCGGGCGCTCCCGGTGCTCGTTCGGTGTTGGTCGACAAATCAGCGAGGGTCACCATCGACATCACCATCGGCTTGCCGCCTTGGGTCATCGTCGCTAGTGCCGACGTGACGGACTTCCCGGCGCTCAGCGTCGTCACCTCTACTTCGACCTCGCCGGCCTTGGGCGGCGCGAGGAACGTCGAGGACACCGCGACCGGATCGGGGTGCACGCCGGTGATCTCCCGGGCCGCGTTGATCGTCAGCGAGTGCAGATATCCGCCGTTGAAGAAGTCGCCCGGCAGACTCCAGCCGGAGTCAAGCTTGCACGCGACGCGGTTTGCTCCGCGACTCTCCAGGGCGATCGCCTGGTCGAAGCGATGGGCGGCAACATTTGTCATTCGTGAGGTCTTTCGTCAAAGGTGTGTTCGTCGGTGGCGCATCGGGTGTCGGCTGAGGTACGTCGTCGGGAGGCCGGTCGCCATCGCCGTCGTCTCGGTCGTCCCCACCGCTGACTTGGCCACCGGCTGCGTCGTCGACCGGCTCGGGGAACCCGTCGTCGACTGTGTCGGTTCGCACGTGCGGGAAGAACTGTTCGCCCCCGACGTTGACCAGAAGATGCGGTGAGGAATGCAGACTCGTCTCGACCTGCACGCCACCCTCGCGGCGTACGACCAGTAGCCCGATCAGCGCCGCAGCAATGAATGTAACGCCACCGCCCAGGGCGATGGCCCACTGGATCCCAACCAGCTTGGTGACAAACCCGATCAGCGGTGAACCGAACGCACCGCCACCCATCAGGAACATCATGTACATGGCCATGACTCGGCCGCGCATCTGCGGATCAACGGTGAGTTGGACGGAGGCGTTTGCCGAAATCATGAAGTACAGCGAAGCCATGCCGGTCGGGATGAGCGCGATCGCGAACCAGTTGTAGTTGCCGATAAACGCGATGCCGACCTCGAGCAGACCGAAGACACCGGCGTACGTGACGAGCTGTCGGAACCGCGGACGGTTTTGCCGCCCGGCACCGGTGAGCGAGCCGATCAACGTCCCGATCGCGAGCGCGGACGCCAGCAGTCCGTACTCGGTCGCTCCCTTGTGGAAGACCTCGGTCGTCACCAGCGGAATGATCACCTGAAGGTTGAGCCCGAACAACGACACCGCAGTCACGAGGCAGATCGTGAGCAGAATGTCCGGACGGGTGCGAACGTACCGGATCGAGTCCTTCAACTGACCGCGTTGCCGTGTCAGTCGCTTCGCTCGGAACAGTTTCTTCGGGTCGATCATCGTGAGCAGCACAATGATCCAGACGCTGCTTGCCGCGTTGAGAATGAACACCGGGCCGGTGCCGAGCCAGCCGATCAACACGCCAGCGATCGCCGGACCGATCAGGCGAGCAGCATTGAACGACGCCGAGTTGAGCCCGACCGCATTGACCAGATCTGCCGGTCCGACGAGCTCACTCGCAAAAGCCTGCCGCGACGGCGCCTCGATTGCCGTCGCGACTCCCACAACGGTCGCGAGTACTAAGACATGCCACACGGCGACAACGTCGGTGATCTCCAGCAGTCCTAGGATCAGCGCACTCAGCGCCACAACCGTCTGGGTAACCCGCAAAACGGTCCGCTTGTCATAACGGTCCGCGATGAGACCGCCGAACATCGCAAAAAGAAGTGACGGGGCAAACTGCAGGAACGTCACGAAGCCGAGCGCGACCGGGTCATTGTCCGTAAGCGTGAGGACAAGCCAGTCCTGCGCGATGCGCTGCATCCAGGTGCCGGTATTGGACGCGATCGAACCGGTCGCGTAAAGCCGATAGTTACGGACCCGCAGGGACCGGAACAAACTGGGACGCGCGCTTTTCTCCGTCACCGAGTGGCCGGCCCAGCCAAGATGACCCGAGCGGCCGGCAACGGCACGGCGGTCCCGCCTTTGGTCACTCGTCGATCAGCCTGACCAAAATCGAGCTCGCGCTCCGCAGCGTCTCCCGCTCCTCTTTCGTCAGGTTCGACAGCTTGCGCGCCAGCCATGCCTCACGCGCTTTTGCCTCGGCCCCAAGCATTGTCGTGCCGTGATCGGTCAACTTCACCAGCACCTGACGACCGTCGGACGGATGCGTCTTGCGTTCGACGAGACCCTCTTCGCACAATCGGGCGATGACTCTTGTCATCGACGGCGGCTGCACGCGCTCGCGGGCGGCAAGCTCACCGAGGGTCAGTTCACCGGCGGCCTGGATGCTCGCCAGCGCCGACAACTGAGTGAGTGTGATCTTCCGGCTGGTAACCGAACGCAGGCGCCGCGTCGTACGCGTGGTGGCAATGCGCAATTCATGCGCAAGCGCTGCTGACGAGGTGGAGGCGAGTCGGGTCACGGTAGTTAGGATAGCAAAACATCTGCCGCGCTATGACGCTGCGGCGAAATTACTTGTCGACAACAACCGACATCTACGCGGTCGTTGCGATCCCCGCGCTACGCGAGACCGAAAACCTGGCGGACCGGGTCGATCGCGAAGTAGATCACGAACAATACAGTAATAAGCCACATGAGCCAATGAATCTCGCGGCGCTTGCCGGTGACCACATGCAGCACGACCCATGAGACAAACCCGGCGCCGATCCCGTTGGTGATCGAGTACGTAAACGGCATCAGCGCGATGGTCAGGAACACCGGAATGACGACCGTGAAGTCGGTGAGCTGAAGTTCCTTGACCTGCATGATCATCAGGGCGCCAACGATGATCAACGCGGGTGCCGCCGCCTCACTGGGAACAATGTTGACGACCGGCGTGAAAAACATTGCCACGAGGAACAACAGTCCCGTTACGACGCTGGCAATGCCGGTGCGCGCACCGTCCGCGACGCCGGCCGTGGACTCGATGTACGTCGTGTTGGACGAAACGCTTGCCGCGCCGCCGACTGCAGCGGCGACCGAGTCGACCAGGAGGATCCGCTCAAGTCCCGGTACGTCGCCATTCTTGTCCAGTAGCTCGCCCTCGGAGCCGACCGCGACAACCGTGCCCATCGTGTCGAAGAAGTCCGCGAGCATGAGCGTGAAGATGATCATGATCGCGGCGATCGCACCGTGCGAGAACGCGCCGAACAAGGACACGTGACCAAGCACCGACAGGTCGGGAGTCGAGACTACCGAGGACGGCACCTTCGGCACATTGAGCTGCCAGCCCGGGCCGACAGCGACGCCCGCCTTGTCGAGCGGCGCCGCGCCAACCTTGGCGATTGCCTCCACGATTACCGCAATGATCGTGGTGGTGATGATCCCGATGAGGATGCCACCCTTGACCTTACGGGCGACCAGCACGGCGCTGAGGAGTACGCCGAAGACGAACACCAGAATTGCCCAGCCTTTAAGCTCACCGAACTGACCCATCAGCACGGGCGCCCCCGTCGAGTGCGCCTGGATGAATCCTGCGTCCTTCAGCCCGATGAATGTCAGGAACATCCCGATACCTACGCTGATCGCGACCTTGAGTTGGTGTGGGATCGCCCGGAAAACAGCCGTTCTGAACCCGGTCAGCACCAGCAAGGTGACGAGCAGACCCTCAAGTACGACGAGGCCCATGATCTCTGGCCATGCCAGCTGAAATTCGGCCAACGCGGCGACTTGTGCGTTGATGCCGAGTCCGGCCGCCAGCGCGATCGGGAACTTACCGACGACGCCCATCAGAATCGTCATGACACCGGCGACCAAGGCCGTCGTCGCCGCGATCGCCGCGAAGCTGAGCTTATTGCCCATCACGTCGGCGGTCTTGGTGAGGATGATCGGGTTGAGCACGATGATGTACGCCATCGTAAAGAACGTTGTCAGGCCGCCACGCACTTCACGACCAAACGTCGACCCGCGTTTGGTGACCTCGAAGTAGCGGTCCAACGCACTTGCGCGGCGCGGCGCCGACGGAGGTGCCGCCGTCGTCGAGCCGGTCGTTACGTCCTGAGATCTCGGCATGGCAGTGTCCTCGGATGTGCGGGGTGGCTGGCGGCGCGTCATTGCGTCACCTTGGCGGCCCTCGGCACCGCTTCGTACGACGTGCCTGTGTCGTACGACGTGCCCGTGAAGACCAGGTCAAAAAATACCCGACGGCGCCGTGACCGTGTCAACCGGAGGCGACGATATGCTCGCGGCGTGACTGACGACCATCCGCTCAAACCGGCCCCACCGCCGCGTCAGGTAGACACTGCGCGCATCGTCCGCCTGGGCGTTGCGTTGTTCGCGCTGGCCGTGGTGGTCCTGCTGCTGCTTCCGTGGTCGCGAGACGGCGCCGACAACCGGGTGTGGCTGTGGACTGCGGTCGCAGGAGTCGTCCTAGGTTTGGCGGGTCTGCTGGTGATGAGATGGCAGAAGGCCCCGGTCGCCGACCAAAGCAGGAAGCCGGCGCACTCCAAGAAGTGAGACCCGGCCGTGCGCGGCTACTTCTTCGTGCGGCTCAGGTGGGCTGGCTTCTTTGCCGGCGCATCGTCTTCGCGCGTGGCATCGTCGCTGCCGGCGACCGCGTCGTTTTGCGCATCACCCTCGCTGAGCGCGTCGCCGTCAGTTCGTGCGGCGTCAGTGGTGACCGCATTGCCGTCGGTACTCGCATCGCCCTCGCTGACTGCGTCCTCGGCGCCCTCAGCGCGGACTGCGGCAACGCCCCGGGACGCATCATCGTCAGCAACCTGCGCTTCGCCCTCCGCCTTCTTGCGATCGGCGCGTTGCTGCCGGTCGGCGAGCGCCGCGCTCAGGACACGCGCAATGCGGGTCCGCTGTTCGTCGGTGTAGTCGCGTCGCCCGGAGCCACGCGGCAGGCTGAAGAAGTCGATTTGAGTTGTGTCGTAGACGTGCTCATGTTCGATGAGCGCGTCGGGCTCGGCCTTGATCGTCGCCTCAGAGTGCGCGCCACAGCCAAAGTCCGCCGTCACGACCGCGCCGTCGGCCGGAGAGACTTCATTGCCGCAGGCTCCGAACAGTGCGCTGAGGCTGCCGGCCAGCGGGAGGTAAAAGCCACAAGTGCCGCAGTTCGCCGGGGCATGTTTCGCCATCGCCGAGGTCGGGCCGTAGTTTCCGGACTGCCACCGGGTAGCCGTGTCGAGCCGGCCGTCTCGGGACATCACGCGCTCCCGACCGAGGCCTAGTTCGTACGCGGTCTCCTCGACAGCCGGGTCATCGCTCTGCAGATAGGCCGGCGCCAGCCGGTCGTCGTCGGGGTCGGACCGTACGACGTCCCCTGGGTGCACGTCCTCGGCCCGCAGCCGTTCGCTCCACGGCACCCATGGCGCCGTGGTAATTGCGCCGTCACCGGGCAGCAGCACCGACTCGCAGATGGTGACGTGCTCACTGTCCTCGGCGCGCGTCAGGCTGATCGCCCAGTGCCAGCCGACGTACCCCTCGAGGTTTGCGGTGAAGTTGTGCGTGACGACCGCGCCAGACGCGGAGGGTTCGCCGACCGCTCCCAGATGGGCACCGACCTTAGTGTCGTCGGCGACATCCTCAAGCAACGCCGCACGTGCGACGTCAACCGCGCGCGCAAGCACCGCATCGGGACTTACCGGTGCGTGCGTCTCAGTCGGCGCCTTGGCTGCCTGTGGGCTGGTCGTCTCGGAACGGACCTCTGTTGCATTCACCTCTCTATCATCGCGCATCGCGTTGTCCGTCGCACGACGACGTCGTTTCTAAGGCAGGATGTAAGGGTGACTCTTCCTGGTTTTCCTCCTGCGAACGGCGCTGGACGCGGTTCGAGCGGCGGACACCGCGAGCAGCGGCACCCACCGAGGTCGGCGCCGCCTGGCCCGTCCTCGCCGCCCACCCATGGGCGCGGTCACGAACCCATCGCGCAGCCGAGCGACACGCGCGAAACGTCCGAGCCGAAGGTCTCACTGACCCGGGTCGCCGCGACGCGCACGAAGGAGCTCACCCGTAAGACGGTCCACCGGATCGACGCGGCAAGCCGCGCCGACGGCGCCGAAAAAAGTGGCCTGCGCACCTTGCTGTGGTCCAACGCGACCTCGATGGCCGGCGATGCTCTGATCGCGGTGTGGCTGGCAGCTTCGCTGTTCTTTGCCGCACCGGGCGAGCAGCAGCGCGGCAACGTCGCGCTCTACCTCCTCGTCACGGTCGCCCCGTTCGCGGTAATCGCCCCCGTCATCGGGCCGTTGCTCGATCGGATCGACCGCGGCCGTCGCTGGGCCCTGGCCGGCACGTTCGCCTTCCGCGCGCTGCTGTGTTACTTGCTCGTTGCCTACTCCGGCTCGATGGTGATGCTCTACGTGTGCGCGCTGTTGTGTCTGGTCTTCTCCCGGGCGTACGGCGTACTGCGCGGCGCCGTCGTACCCCGAGTGCTACCGGACAAGATGCCGCTGGTGACAGCCAACTCCCGGATGACCGTCTTCGGGATGGTTACCGCCGGTGTCATCGGCGGGATCGGCGCCGGGCTGATCAAACTGTTCAACTGGTTCGAGCCCGCGCAGCCTGCGACGCAGGCCGGTACGACGGCTGACGCAACGCTCGGCTTCAACGCCGAGCTCGTCTTCACTCTGCTCGTATTCCTCGTCGGCGCATGGATCTCGCTCAAACTGCCAAGCCATGTCGATACGGACGAGGGCGAAGGCAAGATCAACCTCACCAAGCGCCCCGGTGGCGTGGCGAAGGGCCGGTTCTTGCTCGGCACGGATATCACCACCGCGTTGCGCTCGCAGGCTTCACAAAAATTCCTCGGCGGGTTCCTCACCTTTTTCATGGTGTTCTACATCCAAAGCACACTCACCGGATTTGTTGCCCTCGCCGCGCTGGGTGCGCTCGGTGCGGCCGCGGGCGTGGGATCGATCCTGGGCACCGGCGTCGGCTCCCGCATTAAGGGCGCTTCCCCGGACAATATTGCCCTTATCAGCACCGGTATCGCGGTCGCGCTGTGCGTACTGGCCGCGATTACGCCGGGTATCGCATTGTCGATCGTCGTAGCGCTGCTGGCCGCGATCGCCTCAGCGCTAGGCAAGGTCGCGCTCGATGCCATCATCCAGCGCGAGGTGCCACCCAGCTTCGCGTCGTCTGCGTTCAGCCGGTCAGAGACCGTCTTGCAGTTGGCGTGGGTGTTCGGCGGCGCGGTCGGAATCATCCTGCCTGCGCACGCCGGAATGTTGTGGCTGGGCTGGACGGTGGCCGCCGCCGTACTCGTGATTACTTTTGCACTCACGCTCATCAGCCGTCACCGCGCGCACCAACTCGGGCCTCTGCAGGCCGGGATCTCCGATCGGCCGCCGATCCGGCTTCGAGTCTCGTGGCCCTTCAACAAGTCGGCCAGCAAGAAGTCCCAAGCCGATGTAACGACGGACGATTCCGCTTCCGGCGGTCCTGCTCCTGGTGGAGGGGTTGCTGGACCGCACCCCAGTAGCCCGCGCGCTCACCCTGCGGCCAATAACGGACAATCGGATGGTGCACGACCGAGCAGTTCCGGGCGGCCGAGCACCGCCGAATGGCAGTCCGCGCCAGCGCCGGCATCGCCGACGCGACCGTTACCGGACTTCCAGCGCCTGCCAACACCCAAGAATGATCCACGACGAGGACCACATCGTTGAGCAACTTCCCGCTTCTGCATTCCGCCCCACGCACGTCGCGCATCGGCGTACTGCTCACGATCGTCTTATCGCTGCTGCTGGTCGCCGGCTGCAGTTCAAGCGCAAAAGCAACGACCGCGCCGGATATCTCGGTCACCATCGACCATCAAACCTCGACGATTCCGCCGTCCGTCTACTGCATCGACAACAAAGCGCAGGTGTACGGCGCGAAGAACGAGGTCAAACCGATCCAGGTGCAGCCGAAGCAGTCGGTATCGATCAGTGTCCCCGCGGCGATTGCAGACAAGACGTGGTCGGTGCAAATCTGGTCGGTCACCACGGCGAGCGGTAAGCCGATTCCGGAGCGGATGATCGGCAACGTCGATGCGGGCAAGGCGCGCAAGTTCACGAAGATCAATACCTCAGACGCCGTACCGGATCGGGTCTACCTGATGATCACCATCCCCCAGGATCCCAAATGCAACGCCGAAGGCGCCGCAGGCCTCTGGCCGATCCTGCTCATCCGGCAGGCCGCCTAAACCCTTCGCCATCCGTCAGAAAAATCCACTCATCCGTCGGTGAATTCAAGGGGTGGTCGCAACACGTTCTTGGTTTTCTAGGTCCTGGTTGAGGAGTTTAGTGAATACCTCGCGGGGAGTGTAGAAG